>CBEUCC010000067.1:0-13886 GCA_965541515.1 uncultured Thermoplasmata archaeon | reverse complement strand
GTATTCCTCGGAAACCATGACCTCGGTGGCCGAGCAGGTGGGACAGCCGGTCGTTACCGAGGAGGTCAAGGAGGCGCTCGTGGAGGAGCTAGGAGAAACATTAAGCGCCGATTTCGACGAGCTGGCGGCGGGCCCCGTGGCCGGCGGTTGGCCTGCAGGGACTCCGGCCGCAAGCGTGGACGCGGCGTGACCCCCCGGGGTCAGGGCTGCCGATCCCGCAAAGGTGATGTATCCCCGGGCCCGACGGTGCCGGGGGCACCCATGGGCAATGAGACTCGACCTAGTCGCATCGTGATTGCCCTGATCCTTGCGACCGCACTAGGCGTCCCCTGGTTCGCCCTACCCATCAACGCCGAGGATACAACTTTCCCAGTTTATCAAATCGAAATCGCACTGGAATCCGATCTGACCGCCGCGAACGGGGTGCGAAGCGGCTCGGGCACTGTTGACGACCCGTTCGTTATCGAGGGTTGGACCCTAGACGACCCGAGAGCATCGATCTCAATACGGAATACCGAGTCGCACATCGTCTTACGTGACGTATCCGTCTTGTCGAACGGGGTCGTCAAGGCGATCGAACTGCGTTTCGTCCACAACGTTGTGGTGGAAAACGTCAGCGTGAACACCACTGCCTACGACCGCGGCACGAATAGAGTCCTGGCCAGTGTAGAGCTCTTTCAGGTCTACGACGTGACAATGCGTGACAACGAGATCATCAGCGATAGCGTTGGGATGCGAGTTATCTACCCGACGAACGTCACCCTTGAGTCGAACGTACTGACCGGGGGGCCTTTCGACTTCGTCGTCCAGTCATCGGGCGACGATTTTCGCCACATCAGGGGATCCGAGACCAATGAGGTCAACGGAGGCCCCCTAATAATCCTGGCGGCTTGCAACAACACGACCCTGGCGGACCAGACGGTCGGCCAGTTGTTCGTCAGCCAGTGCCAAGACCTCCTGATCTCGAATATTACGGGAGGCGAGGTTCCCCCGCCGATGTGGTTCTTTGAAGTCGAGAACCTTACAGTCAATAATTCGAACTCGAGCCACATATGGCTCCAGGCGTCGGATACAACGGTGGCATCATGCCGGATTGACGGCCCACTCGGCCTCCAAGTGAGGGGGTCGGGGATCGCCATCCGCGACACCACGGTTTCCGGTGGCGGTGGCATCGATGTTGAAGGGGCCGTCGGGCTCTCAATCGAGCGATCACAGGTAGAGAACGCGTCGTCTGCGGCCATCAGCCTGAGTTACGTTACAGATGCCCAGGTAAGCAACGGTACGTTCACTTCGCAGGGCCAGGATGGGGTTCTTGCCGTCGGCATGGTCAACTTCTCGCTGAGCGACAACACGGTCGGGTCGGCCGGTCGATCTGGGATTGGGGTGACTACTTCCGAACGCGTGACGCTACAGAACAACGTTGTGGTGTCCGGCAGCAGCGCGATTCTCGTTGTTTCGGTCGAGAACATCACGCTCCTGTCAAACACCGTTGAAGGGTTCCCGAGGTACGGCGTGTGGGCGCGGAGCGTTGTGGGTCTGACGATGATGGGCAATTACCTGGGTGTCCGAGGGCTCCAACTAGAGGGCGACAGGCTTGAACATTTTGCCGGCCACGCGATCGACGAGACAAATTACCTCGATGGCGGGCCCGTCCGCTACTACTCGGGGTGCGATGGCCTCGATGTGTCGGGGATTGCGGCCGGGCAACTGATCCTAGCCAACTGCACGGAAGCCTCGGTTAACGACCTGGAGATCGACGGAGCTGCCACCCCCGTGCTGGCCGCTTACCTCGTGAACACAACCCTCACGAACCTCACCCTCAACGGGAACGACACGACCCTGAACGCCTACGCAATCGACGGGTTGGATATCGCCGATAGCACCATGCGTGGGGGGTCATACTGTCTCAATGTCGACAGCGCGATCTACGTGTCGGTGGCGAGGAGCACTTTCGATGGCTGCATGTTGGGGATCTTGTTCTCGGAGACCTGGGAATCGAGAATCGAGTCAAACAACATTGGACCCCAGGTCCTCTATGGCGTCTATTTGTCCAACACGCTCCACACGCACCTCGTGGCAAACTCGATGGAAGGTGCCGGTGTCCGAATCCAGGGCCAATACCTACAGGCCTACACGACGATGGAGATCACTCGAGATAACACGCTTGACGGGTTGCCCATCGAATTTCACAAAAATGAGACGGGAACACGAATTGGAGCCGGCTTGGTCGGCCAATTCATCGCGGTTAACTGCACGGACATGGTCGTGTCCAACCTTGAGGTGCGGGGGGGAAGCCCGGGCGGACTCATTGCGTTCGCCAATGGCACGCGCATAGCGGAAAGCAGTTTCTCTGGCAGCTCGTTTGTCGGGTTGTTGATTTCGGACTCGGACCAGGTTGTACTCTCAAACGTGACCGCCACCGAGAACGGAAGGAACCCCGAATCCTGGACGGCGACCGGGACAGGCCTACACATGGAGCGCAGCTCCGCACTGGTTGACGGGGGGCGATTCGCAGACAACGGAAGAGAGGGCATCCATGTCAGCAAGCCTCTGGATGTCACGATCCGGGGCGCCGTCCTAGATGGAAACGCGTATTTCGGTGCCCAGATACGGACAGGATCGAGCGAGGTATCGATCGAAAATGTTGTAGTCTCCAATAACGCCGACGGGTTATCGATCACGACGGGGCCCCGGGGCTCCGCGTTCCTGCGAAACTCCTCGATAGTGGACAACGTGCAGGAAGGCGTGTCGGCCGGGGGCGCGGGCAGGCTGGTCGTCGAGTTCACTACCTTCGAGCGGAACAACCGGACGGGCCTCCATTCGAGCGCAAATGAGATTCACCTGGACGGGAACCTCTTTGCGAGCAACGGCGTGGGCCTAAACGTTTCGCGGGCGACAGGGCCGGGATCTATCGCGTACAACGTGTTCGAGGAAAACGAAGTGGGAGCCCACGTGCGCCAAGCACCCACCACCACCATCTACCACAACCAGTTCCTCGAGAACGGCGTACAAGCAAGAACGGACGTTTTCACCCGCAACTGGCACGCGGGTTACCCCGAAGGCGGGAACTATTGGTCGGACTTCGATGGTCTGGACGAATGCACAAGCCCCACGCAGGACATTTGCCCCATCCCGGACGGCCTGGGCGACACTCCCTACGCCATCTTGGATAATTCGGACGACCCGGACCGTGTATCTGTTTTCGACTCGTACCCCCTGATGGCGCCTAGAATCCGTCTTGCGGAACCCGACCCAAACGCCGGCAGGCCCGACGATGTCCCCGAGCTGCTGGACTTCCTGACCACCATGCCAGGAGCGTTGCTCTTCCTGCTCGCGGTTCCAGCCACAGCCGCAGGCGTGATGTGGGCGCGGATCCGCCAACAAAGGCGCCCCTAGCGACCGACCTCGCAACAAGCGCGCCGGCTAGACGAGCCGCTCGCGCGCGGCGATGACCATCCGCTCGCTAAGCTCCGCATTCGTCTGGATGAACTCCGTCTGCAACAGGTCGAAGGCCTTGAGGTGCACGGACCGCAACTCGTCGTCCCGCATGACCGTGAGCTGCTTGCCCGGCGCCACGTCGTCGACCAGCCCCGCACGCGTGAGGAAGATGGCCGTATTTCGGTCGGACACGAACGCGTGCTCCGTCCCCTTGAGCAGTTGGCCCCCGCCGCGCTTGGCTAGATCGCGAAGCGCGTAGCTCGCGTGGCCAGGCGTCAGGTCCTCGAAGGACGTGGCAAGCCGCGTCTCGAGGAAACGGGCAAAGTCCGAAGGCGAGCCTTTCGTGCCGTCGCCGTAGGAGATCCGCGGGAACGCCTGCCGCGCCTTGTTGGCTTCCTGGCCGTGCTTCTCGGCGTAGGCACCGGCCAGCTCCCGCAGGACCGCGAGGAACCCGCCCTTTTCCTTGAGCCGCTGTGCATTGACGAAGAGCGCGCGCAGCTGCCGCATCGCGCGGGGGCCCCCCACTCGCGGCCGCTCACTATCCGAGACCGACTTGTGGCCGAAATAGCGCATGGTGAACGCGCGCAGGGCTGGTACGTCCTTCCGCTGGGCGACTGCGGTCGCGTACTTCGACGGGAACTGAGGGTCCCCGTGCCAGTCGCCAGCGACAAACTCGCGCAAGGCGCTCGTGCGGTCCTCGCTGGCGGCCCGCTTCGCTTCGCGCCACGCTTGGGCCAACTCCTCGATGACGAGTTTGAGCTTGTCGTTGCCAAAGTACCGCGCCGGGTCGGCGCGGGGTGTCGCTGCGACCGGCTGACCGAAGAGCGGGCCGAAGTCGCTGCCCCCCGACTCGTTCGAAAGCTGGAGGAACACGGCGCTCGCGCGGGGCTCAGTGAGTTCGGACACGGCAAAGCGCCCGAAGATCCGGCCGCCGCCGTAGCGGGCCTCTATGGACTCGAAGGCCTTGTGGATCGTCCCGACACGCAGCGCCACCGAGATTCCCCCCCAACGCGACCGGTCAAGCAACGCCTTAACGGTTGTGGCCGCGGCGCGCGCGTCCTAGTACGCTTCCGTCCGCAGGAGCGTGTCGACGCCGGTGGACTTGACAAACGAGCGCGCGGACTCGCGCTCGATGACCCGCTTCCCGGACCCGAGCTGAATGGACTCGCGCCCGATCGCGCGGGCGGCCGATGTCATGTTGTCGAGAAACACCTCGCCGACCACAGGCAGCTCGATGAAGGCCTGGCGCAACCCGCCCTCGATACGGAACGCGGCCGGGACCTGCTCGATGTGGATGCATGGCACCTCCTGCTCCAGGCGCGCGTAGGCCACCGCGCGGTGGTGGCCGTCGAGCAGGAGCGAGAGGCGGCCGCCGTGGTAGAGCGAGACGCCCACGGGGTGGCGGCCGCTCGCGATCCCCTCCTCGTATTTCGCGACGAGATTCTCGTTGGTGCGTTTGTCGCTGTAGGTCGGGAAGAGGAACAGCCCGTCCCTCGGGTCGCTCCCGTGGAGCAGCGCGGGGGGCCGGCAGTTCTTCCCGAACGCCTCCCAGAAGAGGAACTCGTCGCCGACGGTCGGCCAGTGCTGCACGAGCGAGACGATATAGAAGCCGCTCTGGAGCGTCTCGAGCATCGGCGCAACGATGGCGATCTCCTTCTCCGTCAGTTTGGTAACGTCGAGCAGCTGCCGGGAGATCGAGAGGTGGGGCGGGAAGATGGCGGAGCGGTCCGCGGGGCCGGTCGACACGAGGGCGGGCACCGCGTCGTTGACAGGCGCGACCTCGAGGCAGAAGGGCCGCTCGTCGAACATGAGAAAGGTGCCCACACACGGCAGGTAAGGGGGTTCGGTGTGATCGGGCTCCGCCCGGTAGACGAGACCCTTCCCCGACGAGACCCCTACGAGGAAGGGGGTCGCCCAGCCGGGCCGCTCCGGTAGTTTCCGGATAATCTCGACGGGCGTGGTAATCCCCCCGGGGATGGCTTGGATAGGTGCGGCCAGATTTGAAGGTGCACCCTGAACCGGTGGGGAGTGCGCGTATGGAAGGTTTCCGGTGCCAGCCGTCCCGCAGCGGCCGGGGATCTAGCTACCGTTTCGACAGCGCGCGAGGGTCTGGAGGGCGCGCTTATTTATCGCAACCGCCAGGCCTTGTCGGTGTGGACGGGGGCTTGGAAACAATGGCATCGTTTTCGGGACACGCGAAGGGCCGTGGCGCATTGATGACCGCCTCGTCCGTGGCGAAGGAGACGATCCGGGAGCTCGCGGACGCCCCCGACGGACGGCGCGTAGTGGACCTCGAAGAGCGCATTGGCGAGCCCGTGGAGGTCGTGCGCACGCTCAACCGGCTGCAGCAGGCGGGCCTCGTGCGCATCCAGGTGGAGCCGGGGTCGCTCGAATTGACCGTGCGGCCGGCCCGGGGGCGCTCGGAGGCGCTGCGCGAGCTTTTGCGCAAGGTCCACTGAACCTCTGCAGATACCGGGGACTTCCCACTGCAGGTACTTGCAAGGCCGCGGCTCAAAGGGCATGTCCCTCGCCGCGCACCTGTTGTTCCTAGCCAGCCGAGACACTCCGGGACGGGAAGTGGGGGCACTGGGATTTGAGCCCGGATTTCATGCTGGCTACCCCTAGTTTCTGCCCTCACTTCGGGCAAATCACTGCTTCCTGCATCTGCAATTCGCGAGCCTCTGCCTTTGCCATTTCTGAGGCCGTCTCCTCGTGGAGCAACCCCAGGTAGATCAGAGTGGTCTCCCTGCGGCTGTGGCCAAGAACCCGTTGGATGGCCTCGACCTTCATCCCAAGGTCGTAGTAGTGACGGGCGCCGGTCCGGCGCATGTCGTGGGACGTAAAGGCGATCCCTGCTTCCTCGGCCACTGCTGCTATCCAGTTGTCCACGGTGGATTTCTGTGGCGTCCTCAACTGGCCGCCGTAGGGGGTCAGGAAAACCGTGTCTGCGCACGGTCTCGCGGGGTGTCGGGCCACCAACCCCTCCCGGAGTTGAAGCACCTGCTGGAATTCGGCCCCTGTGGATGCGCTGAAGGGTACCGACCGCTGTTTCTTGCCCTTGCCACGAACGTGGACAAGCCGCCTGGCGAAGTCCACGTCCTCGACCCTCAACCGGCGCCATTCGTTCCGGCGGAGCAACAGGCGGAATCCGCAGTGGATCGCCCACCGCTTCCAGCCGCCTGCCTCCTTCTCGATCAAGGACTTCTCCTCGAAGGAGAGCCACCGACCCGTCTGACGCTCGTCGGTCCCCCAACGGATGCCCACCAACATCGCGGGGCTGTTGCCGTGGAATGATAGCCACGAGTTGGCCACGGTCACGCACTGCTGGGCGTTCCACTTGCTGGACGAGTTGGTTTGCTTCCAGTGCCACATGCCCTCTCGGGTCACGGATTTCGGAAGGTACAGATGACCGTCGCGTTCCATCACCACCTTGAACCGTCTCAATATGCTCGCGTACTTTTGCCTCGTGTCAGGTTCCAATCCTCGCTGTTCGCAATCCCTCAGGTATGCTGCTACGCTCTCCTGGAACGCCCGCTCTGTGGCGGGCATGGTGTTCCGAGGGGGGTTAACGGCCAGCGAGACGTTAAACCCTCCCTTTTCGCATGACCCCCAAAGTGGGCAGGTGAGCGATGGCCGGCATAGCCCGTTGGGGTCCACGGAAGCGGCAGCGGCTAATGCGCATCCTGTGGTTGATCTTGGTAGTCATTGCCCTCTTCCTTTTACAGAATTTCCTCCAGAATGATTCGTTAGTCTCCCTGTTCTTCTTCCTCCTATTCACAATCGGGTTGGCGATCGTCGCGCGAGTCACCTGGGCCAAGAAGGTAACCCTCCGAAAGTGATCGTGCTTACGAGACGGTTGCTCAAACCCAAGACGCTAAACCCCCCGCTTTTCCATGAGCCCGACCAATGGCCGCCAAGCGCCAAGTCCGCGTTTCACTCCGCATCGCGGGCGGCATCGGTGGTCTGATCCTGATCGCCTGGCTACTCCTTCCGGAGGGGTCGGAGCTGGCGCAGACAGTGTGGTTGGTCCTGTTCTTCGGGGGAATGGGATTCCTATTGTTCCTCGGATACCTAGTGCACATCGGCCGCCAAGACGCCGGGCTCCTCAACCGCGAGTAAGCGGCCCGGTTGCTCAAACCGGACACGCTAAGCCCTCCCGTTTCCAATGGGCATCAGCAGGGGAGGGTGGCCCATCAAACGTCTGGAGCTCCTGACAATTGCCCTAATGGCTCTAATGGGTTCAGTCGCCATCGCGGGCGTCATTAGCTTCGAATTGGCGCCCGACGAGGGCCGGTCGGTCCGGGAAATCCTGATGGTTCTCCTCGGGGTCCTCCTCGTCGCGTTGGCGGTTACTAACCGAAGCCTACGGAAATCGAGCCGCTGAGCGATCATCGGACGCCAACCCTTCTGAGAATCGGACCGGTTGCTCAAACCCAAGACGCTAAACCCTCTGTTTTCCCATTGGGGATTACGATCATGGGGACGGAATTCGTCAGGTGGCTGGGAGAGCAACCTAGGCGCCGCCGCTTTACTCTTGCCACACTCTCCTTTGGTTTCGTAGCGGCGGCGGTCGAAATTTGGTTGGGCGTTTACCAGCATATCCCCCTTTCCTTCCTTCTCTTCCTGGTTGTTTGGTTCTACAACTTCGTGTATGGAGTGATCATCTTGGGCATCGGAGCTTGGCTCTACTATCAATGGAAGCCGCTCCCCACGAAGTAGGTCCGTGTCCAAACGGGACGCTTGCTCAAACCCAAGACGCTAAACCGCCATGATTCCCTTGGCGCAAGCGTGTTCGACGACGGATCGCCAACCAGCGATGAGAAAACGGAAGGCGACTGGAAACTTGACCGCAAGTGGGCCACAGTTATGCTCATCTCGATGGCTGGCGCCGTTGTCGCGTTTGGGCTCCTTGGTCCAAATGAGGAAACACAGGAACTGGGCATCTTGGCCATAGCCGTGGCAATGGTAGTAGCCATGGTTTCCGCTGTGGCACCCGGCGTCACCCGGTTTCTGCGGCGACGCAAGCGGCCCCGCTGAGCGATCATCGGACGCCAACCCCCAGTTTATTAGAGGTCTTGCCCAATCCCGTATGCTCGTGTCCCGGATATCCAACTCCAGGGCGTGGACTCGTCGCGTGGGACTCGGCACGCTCTACGCCGCAATCGCGTTCGTCACGCTGAATCTCGTGGTTTGGGTTGTCCAGGGCACTCAAGTCTCCTTGTTTACATGGGGTTTGGTTGTATCCGGCATTCTGGTCTCAATGTGGGGCATCCGCGTCGTTCACCGGCTCCCCCAGTGATTTGCATGAATCGGGACGTTTCCTCAAGTCCGGTTTTCCACCGTCGTGGATGGGGGGGGCGTTTCTTCGAAGCGCCGGAGATGCTACCAGGATTGAGCAATCCGACCGACCTACATCTCCATCAAATTCTTCTCTGTAGGGTCCAATTCCGCGAATGGGACTCATGACAGGGAGGCTAGAAGCCCTCGACAAGCCCGTAAGTGAGAGGGCCTTCAACGTTTTCGGAGTCGGGATTTTCGTGGGCCTAGGACTCATGGTGTCTTTCTTCTTTGCGCCCACCGCTGAGATTCGCGTACTACTTTTGGTTGGAGTCGTGGTTGATCTCTTATTGGTGGCGATGTATGTCGTCCTAAGTTCGTTTCGCAAATCGAGCAAGATGTAGCCCCCGTCTCATCGTCACGCGCCCGTCATTCTAGCAGGGCCGAGGCATCCTCGTTGGTGGACGCTCTGCGCGCCTTTTGCCGGTGGAGCTTGCACCGACACCCGTTCCTATGGCGGCCCAGCGGGAGGCCAAGCGCCCGTCGCCGTGCGAGGGCGGCCTTGGTCTTCTCCGAGATCCGGCGCCGATAGTCCTTGTCCACGGCTGCGATGACGGCGAACAGGATGTCTCGTGCAAGCGGCGGGGTCTTGTCGTCGAAATTGAGGATCGGTTGCTCCACGAAATGCCATCCGACGTTCACCCGCGCGAGCCGGTCCAAGATGTAGAACGCCGCCTGGACGCCCCCCCTGGTCATCCGCGAGAGGGAGTTGAAGATCACGAGCTCGAAGCGGCCTCGGTCTGCGTCCTCAAGAAGCGCCGTCAGGCCTGGACGGTCGGCGCCTTTGCCCGAGGCCACGTCCTGATAGATCGGCTCGACAACCTCTAGATCCTGCCTGCCTGCGTAGGCGATGGCGTCTTGGCGCTGATTCTCCAAGATCACGGCCTCGTCGGGCCGCGATATCCGGATGTAGATGGCGGCCTTCATTCGCGATCCTCCCTAGCATCGGGCCGCCCCACGGGCCCAACTGATTTTGGGCTTGGGCGCCCTATTAGATCGTGCACCCGGAGTGGGCGAACCGCCGGGCCATCGCGGCATCCCACCCGGAGTGGGCGACCATCCTGCTCCCCCGCTACCGACGTGCGGCCAAGGTGATCTGGCTTGAGCTCTTGCTTGGATCGCTCGGCATAGGCGCGCTGATTTTCGAGCTGGCCGATGCAGGGCTCTTCAGCGGTGAGATCACGCGAGGTCCACCGGCCTTGACCATGGTATTGATTCTGGGCCTCCTGTTCGCTTTTGGGCTGATGCGCTTGGTCGGCAGCGTGCTGATCCAGGATAACAAGACAATTCTGGCCGAGGACACGGGCATTTGGCTCAACGACTCTGACGTCCTCGCCATGTCGATGCGGGGCAACCTGAAGTGATTTCGTTGTACACGCAGTAGTCCCGAAAGGGGACTCGCGAACCCGGATGTAGTTGGCGGCCCTCATTCGTTCTCGTCCTGCCCTGCTTCGTTCTCCTCGTCCGGCTCCTCGTCGGGTTCGGCCCTTCCCGCCAGCTTGAGTAGGTCCTCGTATTGCCCGGCTAGTTCGGTCCATTCTTCGTCGTTTACGTGCTCGCCACAATTCGAGCAGACCGGCCCGGCCTCGACGCGGTGGATGTCCACCTCGACGCCGCTTTCAAACTCCTCCCCGCAATCGGGGCAGGCTACGCTCACCTTCGACTTCGCTCGTTTTCCCATCTCCTAGCCTCCATACTTGCGCTGCATTGTTCGCCAGTTGGGCCCGAGTATCAGAGGAGCCGGAAACAACTCGTTGCGACAGAACGGGCACCTAGCGGGGCTCTCACGCGATCCAAACACTATGGCGTGGTTGTGCCGCCAACAGGCGGGGCAGACGCGGCGGGCACCTCTCATCAGGCCCCGCCCCCGTCCGATGTTTCCCCGTAGATCAGCGATTGGAGCGCTGGGACCGCCCGAGGCTTTCCCGGCTGGTACCCAGCGCAATTCTCACAGGAGAGGCACCGGCCCACCCGCTCCCGACTCTTGCCAACCGGCGCGTGGACAGTGGGGCCATCGCCGCAAACACAAGAATCGACTAGCTCTGTCGCACCCTTGGCCTTCTCCCTCTCCGCGTGATGCCAAGGCTCGAATTCGGCATACTTGGGCAACATGTGTCGGTAGGTTTCCAGGATGAACAGGTTCTCCAGGCTTCCTCCAAAGGCCTCACTAATCGCGTCCTTGAGCGCCCGGCATAGGGCTAGGTAGGCCTCGCCTGATTCCATTTGGAAGAGGTGGGGAAGCCTCTTGGCCAGCAACTCCCCCAGCCTCGACAGCATCGCATACTTTGGCCTGGAGATGGCCGGGCGGGATGCAGCCATACCTAGGAGTCCTCCGAACCGGTCCTTGCACCGTTCAGGGCCTCGCCGGCCTCGATAGCCGCGCGCGCCACGTCCCTGAGCCACTCGGTCGGGAGTTTGTCCTGGGCTTGTGCTGCGCGCTCAATCTTGACCTTGAGAGACGGCGGTACTCTCAGGACGATCCGTTGTCCAGCCATGCCTCTATGAGGCCCGCCGGAATTATTTAAGTGGTCAACTCAGTCGGAACCTCAATGGGTACCAAAAGGCGCACCGACGGCTCTCGCCGTGATGAGGAGTGCTGCTTTTGCGATTTCAGAAGCTCACTAAAGGCCGTTAGAGCCCACATTCCCGTGGTGCACGCTGATCTCTTGCGGGAGATACCGCGGGGGCCTGGGCGGCCCGGCCTGAAGAACTGTTCCAAGTGCGGTGGTCTCCATTCAGCAATCCTGGCGCCAGGGAGGGTAAACCGGCCTGTCGAGTTTAGGCGAGGAAACACAATCACCTTGACAGGTAACGTTGAAGTGAATCCTGATCCAGCAAGGCCCGGTCGGGGCGAGGCACGGTACTCCTTTCCGCCAACTCGAATTCCAAAGAACGCCAAGACCTTGGAGAGCATTCGGCATTCGGTGGTCGGAGGGTGCCGGGGACCGTTCGAGAAGAAACGGAACGAGTTGGGCCAACGGTTCTGTATCAAACACAACCGGTTCCACTTTGATCCATCTGAGACCGAACCGCGAATGGACTCACTCGATCTGGCTATCACGCATGACGGCCCTGATGGCAAGCCGCAGCGCAATGAGTTTCATTTCCCTTGATTCCTCAGGGAGTGCTTTCGGGCAGAGCCTAGGACACGATACCGCGCCCCGCGAACCGCGCGAATCTAAGAGTTGCAATTGCCTCGCTCACGGGCTTCCTTCTATAGAGAGAAACGCTCTCGGTTTGGTTGCTTGACGGGCCCGGACGGTGGCCCGAGTCCAAAGACATCTCACCGCGTTGGTGTTCGTTTCTCAGATAGTGATGCCAGCGCGGTTTCCAAGGACACTTCCCGGAAGTAGTGCCGTTCCCGACGAATCACTGTTCCCGGGCATGTCCCCCCGACTCTTGTTCACGGGCGAAGGCACCCGCCCGTCAAGCCGCAGCCCTCAGAGTTCCCTGGAACCGAGAAGGTGGGCCAAGACTTAATTGCATCGAACCGCACCTTTTGCGTGATGGAACAGATCAAGGCGCCGCGCCCAAAAAGGCCGGGCCCGGCCAATGAATCCGCGCCGAATAGTCGGGTAAGCGTTCGGGTTGTCCCCTTTGGCCAGTTTCAAACCCAACTTATCAATCCCCAGCCAGCCCCGAACGAGTTCAGGCCAGGCCTGCACGCTGTGCGGGTCGGGGCCAATTCGGATTTCTACCTTTCCGCGGCCTAGTCCGCAATCCATTCGGACCTTGCGAGCTTGAATGTGTAGCCCACCACAGGTGCCTGGCGCCTGATTTCAGCGTCTGCGGCGCGCTGAACCAGTTCCTGAATTTCGGCTGCTTTTTCCGGATCCAGACCAGTCGTGATTCCTGGCGGCAACGTCATGTTGACCGTTAGGTTCAGTTGTGAGATCGGCTTGCGCATTCGCTCTACCACGAAAGAGTCCGTTGATCGAATTCGATTGGAAGTGGTCTGCAACACAACCCCACTTATTGGGCGGAGGGGTACATGATCGTCACCTCCATCTGTCGCTGGAAAAACCTGCTCCGCGATTATCGCATTCCCGAGCATTCCTCCGGTTTCGTATCCGCGGTAGGCCGCCCACAGTACCTCCTCCTCCTCTTGTGACGGTGCATGGATCGCGCCGAGTCCGTAGTGTTTGCGCGCCTCGTCGCGGAAGATGGAGTGCCGGTGGTAGGCAGCCTTGGTCACGAAATTATCCACGATTCTCTTATTCACGGTGGCGGCGCCCGCCTTGTTTCTTGAGGCCAGGATTCGGCCCGCCACCATCCTAATGTAGGTCTGTTGGCGGGCAATTCCTCCCAAGATTAGCGGCCCGACATCGTTGGCCATCAGCGCAAAAGATTCCATCACCTCGGGCGCAGTCTTGATGCCAAGTTGTTCGCTTACGACTTTCAAGTATGCAGTGATGTCCTCGACGGCAATGGCTCGTTGGGTGATGCGCTCGGGATTGTTCGGGTCCGCAGCCGTCAGGGTAAGCGTCGGATCGATAGGGCTCAACTCTCCCCATCGCCCCATGAGGATGTTGTCACCCCCCATCGCTAGCATTGTTGCTGCACTATGGGCACGATAGGGAATCAGAATCTCCAACTCATCGCATCGGCTCCTAAGCGCGTTGAGCATTGGCCACGGCACCGTAACGTCTCCGCCCCGGCTGTATAGATACAGGCTGATGCGCTTGTGGTGCCCCACGTCCTCAAGCAGCTTGATCATCTGGTGGGCGTGCTCGGGCTGCATCTGATACGGATTGAAGGTCGATGGCCCCACACGAAAGGCCACGTCGCTCACGACGTAGGCGATGACCTTGCTTTTCCTAAGCTTCTCCAATCGCTTCAGATAAGCGGCTGTGCCGATGGACGGAGCGACGCCCTTCTTGGGTGCGGGTTTAGGGGGGGGTACGGCCATCGGAGCACGTCGGAGCGAGGACGCACCCGATGCTGAAGAACGTTCCGCATTCAATGGGAATCCGAGCCCGCCGCCCATGACTGTGTGCCCGAGCCCGTTGGCCCATTCGGCCTCAATGAGGCGGTAGTGGGCCGTTCCTCCCGGGAAGGTGCCTTCTGAAGACGTGCTTGCGCGCCGAATCTAGGAGACTATACCGCGCCCC
>CBEUCC010000066.1:0-13962 GCA_965541515.1 uncultured Thermoplasmata archaeon | reverse complement strand
CGTATTGGGGTGGAGCCGCAGGCGGCTCGGGCGCGTATTGGGGTGGAGCCGCGGGCGGCTCGGGCTCCGGTGGCGGGGGCGCATAGTACTGCTCGGGGACCTCCTCGCCCGCGGCAGGCGCCGACGCCGCATACGACGGCGGCGCATAGGGGTCGCTCACCGCCGGGGCCGGAGCCTCGGGCACGGATTCCTCCTCCGTGGCCGGCGGGACCTCCTGCCCCGCCCCGCCACGGCCAAACAGGCGGCGGCGTCCCGCAGACCGTTCAGGCGCGCCCGTAGGTTGCGGGAAGGCCGACCCGGGCGCCGCGTGGGTGGTAGGCACCTCCGGTCTTTCGCCGGCGCCAAACCCCGGTGGAGGCGTGGGGGCTCCAAGCGCCGTCGAAGGGGCGCGCCCTGGAGACGCGCCCTCCGTGACAAGCAGGTCCACGCGACGCGCGAGCGTCCGCATGTCGGACCGGATGTGGAGCACGTACTCCGTCACGAAGAACATGGAGAAGAGGATGAGACCCATCAGGAATATGGTCGGGTCGAGCTTGTGGACCTCCCACGTGACCGTGTACTGGATGTCCCGGTCCGTGATGCCCTGTGCCCGGGAAGTGTCGGAGGCCCGCACGCTGATGATGTAGCGGGTCGGCCCACCGCGCGAGCCGCTCAGGTCGACGGAGGTCCCGATCCCGTCGTTCGGGCCGTTCGAGCCTCCTCCGGCCACGACACTGAGGTCCTCCTGGGCGGCGAACCCGCTCACATTATGGACTACGAGCGAACGTTGGTTGGCAGACACGATCCGGACATCGACCTCGTGGTTGGCCTCGACACTGACATGGATCCACGAAATGGACGGGGCCTCCTGGGTGGTCCACTCGGCTGTGGTGATCCCCAGTTCCTTCTCGACCGAGGACGATTCGGCCGACCAGGTGTATACGCCAAGGCTCCCGCCAATGAGCGGCCAGAGCCCGACAAGGAGGGCGGCGATGCCTACCATGAACAGGCCGGCGCGAAACCACTCCCCGACGGTCTCGGCCGATATTCCGCGCGATGCCACCCTGAGCCCCGCGTTCGCAGGGAAATGGCCCTATATGAAGGTTCGAATCTGGTGGCCCGGCCTTCATCCGCGCCTTACTTGCGCTTCTTGGACTTCTCCAACAGTGAGGCTAGATCGCGAGAGAGCCCCATAGTCCCGCCCGTGGGCGAAGGCGCCTCCAGGCTCTCTTCAATCTCGCCCTGCGATGCCTTCGACCGTGTCGTCTTTGCGGGCGTGCGGCCAAGCGACGCGGCGATGATCGCCTCGAGGTCTGGCTTGCCCCGGAGCTTCTCCGCCCGCTCAGTTTGCCGCACGGTGGCTGGCCGCGGCGCTGGCGGGGGGGGCGGGGTCACCCACGCCCCCTTGCGCGAGCTCTCCGACCTGAGAGGTGTAAAAGCCATCTCGTCATCCTCCTCTGGCAAGTCCTGCGTGGCCGGGCCGGGGGGTGCCTCGTCCTCGATGAGCTCGAAGGTCTCGGGTCCCGGGACGGGTTCGACCGGGCCTTGCTGGGGCAAAACGCCCGCCTGGGCCGCGGCCGGCGCAAACTCCTGCGTCTCCTCGACCGGCTCGAAGTCCGGCCCCGCGCCATCCCCGGTCACGGGCTCGAGATCTGCAACAGCAGGGGATGCCTCCACAGGCTCGAAATCCTCGTCGTAGTCTTTGAGTGGCGCCACGGGTGCGAACTCCTCCACCGCCTTGCCGAACTCGCCAAACCCTGCGCCGGGCTCGGCCTCCTCGTGCCACGCCTCGCCTTCCTCGAATACCTCATCGAACGTCGGTTCCTGGCCGACCTCTACCGCGGGGGCTGGCGGCCGGTCCCGCGCGCGGCCCTCACCCCCAGGCGTGTGGATGTCGAGCAGGTCGTCGTGCGGGATGTAGCGCGGCTCGGCAGGCAGCGGCGCGTCCGGGTTCCGAAGGTCGATCTGCGCCCGCGGCACCGTCCGCGCGAAGAACTCGACCGCCATGAGCAGGAACCGGATGGTACGCGCCCACTTACGGGTCTCGTCCACGAACTCCGCGTACTCGGCCGGCGCCATGACCTCCTGGTTGGCTACCAGCGCCCGCTGCACCCGCCGGAACTGCACGGACGCGCGCATGAGGTCTTGGGCCAGTGCGTCTGCCGCCTGGGCCAACTGGCCAACGACCGCGTACGTGGGCGGCGAGTACGAACGCAACACGGAGTCCAGCAATTCGTCCCCGAGGTGCCCGGCAAGGCCCTCCCAGTACGCACGGTTGCGGTCGGCCGAGAGGCCCCGGGCCAATTGCTTCTCAAGTTGGCGGGCTGCTTGGTCGGCCCGTGCAAACCACGAGGGCACGATGAAGTACCGGTCGCCGTACTTGCGCACGCGGTTGGCCTGCACGCGCCGGAGGATCTTCTGGTCCCGCGGGGACTTCGCGTCCTCCACGACGAAACCGATCACGCGGTCGCCCGGCGCGATTGGCTCGCGGACGACGCCGAAGGGCTCGATCTGGTCGACAAACCAGACCTGTTGGCCCAGAACCTCGAGGGCCGCATCGTCATCCTTGCGCCCGCGGCGCGATACCCTTTCCTGGCCTGCGCTCATGGACGCTCTTCCAACGCCCGTCCATCCCCCACGGTCGCTATAAATACCCGTTGCTCCCGGGACACCGACGCGCACGTCCAACCGCTTAAGCGCTCCGCGCGCCTGAACGACTTCTGGCGCGTGCGGGACTTTTTTACCCCCCGCGCGGTTCCTGCGGCGCGCGTGCCGCGGCAGAGGGGGCAGACCGGATGAAGCTCAAATGCTGGCACTGCGAGACGGTCAATGAAGTCGAGAACGAGAAACTACCCACCCCGATCCTGAACCTCCTCAAGAAGCCGGGAGACCGCGTGGAGCGGCCGGTGACCGGGGACTTCCGCTGCCTTGCGTGCGGGCGCAAGAACCACTTCGAATTCTTCGGGACCGAGGAGACAGGCGAACCGCTAATCGACATCCGTTGATGCTCCGCGAGGCCGCCGGCGCCCGGCCCTGCGAGCAAACGTTTATGCGATTTCCAACGGGCTACTTTGTAGGCGTCCCTATGCTCGAGACGGTCGACGGTCACCTCTCGGAGAACGTGGAGATGTACCTCAAGGTAATCTTCCTGCTCTCAGGGCGCGCCGGTGACGCGGTTAAGACCGGCGACATTTCCAAGGAGTTGGGGGTAAGCCCGGCGGCAGTCACGGAAATGTTCGAGCGTTTGCAGCGGGACGGCCTCGTGATCCACGAGAAATACCGCGGCGCGAAGCTCTCCGAGACCGGCCGGGCCCGCGCGCGGGAAATCCTGCGCAAGCACTGCATCGTCGAGCGCTTCCTCGTAGAGACGCTCGACATGCGCGAGGGTCACACCTTCCACGACCAGGCCTGCAAGATGGAGCATGTGATTTCAGACGAACTGGCGCGGCGGTTGGACAAGCTCTCAAAGGTGCGGCCGGAGTGCCCGGACTGCTACAGCCTCAAGAAGCACCACTGCGACAAGCTCGTCGTATAGGCCGGCTGCCCTACGGCCCCGCGGCGCTCCCGCGCCGGCCTGGCGCCGGGGAGCCCCCGCCTACGACCCCGAAGGCCTCCGTAACCTCGGGCAGCGGGCGGCGCACGTTCAGGTTCCACAGGTACTCGAGGAAACTCGACAGCGGGTAGCCGTCGCGCCAGCGCATCACGCGGGCCCCCTTTGCAGTGCGGTCGACGGCAGGCACCTTGGACATGAGCAGCCGAGCAAACGTACCATGGGATTCCTGGAGCCACCAGATATCGTCGGGGTTGTCGCCAAGGGGCATCGCGAAGATCCGCCACGGGTCGTCGCGCTCTCCCTTGAGGCGGAAGGCATAGAAGGGCAGCAGGTGCGACCGTGAGCACTGCTGCACCATCTGTTCGGCCTGCAGCTCGGCCTTGCCGCTGGACGACGAGAACCGGAAGACGTCCGAGGACGACGACTTCACCTCGATGGGGAATGAGAAATCGCCGCGCAGGACAACGAGGTCCATCCCGAGGGAGCCCGCCGCTCGGATGACGACGAACGGGTAGTGGAGGGTCGAAAAGTAGCACCGCCGCTGGTGTGTATTCAGCCGCTTGCCCATCCGCATGAGGACCGCGCGCCGGCCCTCGAAGATGTCCTTGAGCTCGCGCTCGTAGATCGACCCTTTCAGTGCATCCCCGCAACGAAGAGGCGGCGCCCACGGATAAACCTGCAGGCGCGCGCGGGGCACTCACTCCTCTTCCGGAGTCCGCTGCGCCGTCCGCGGGGCGGCCGGGTCGGGGTAGAGTTGCAGGAGCCACGCAAGGTACCCATCGCTAAGGCCCTGTTCGGTCCCGCCCTGGATCATCGCGTCGAGGTACGCCGGGGCCGGCGGGACGGACGCCTGTTTATCGCCAACCTTGCGCGCCATCGCCTCCACGTGGCGTCCGTCCTCGAGCTCCACACGCACCATGAGGCGACGGTAGAGGGGATCCTGCCAGCCCTGGACAACATCGAGGCGTAGGAAGTCGCGCGCCGTCAACGGGTACACGACGCCCTCCACCTCACCCTCAAGGTCGGCCACGACGTCCGCCACCCCTCCCTCCCACTGGTCGGAGTAGGTGGTGAACGCGATCCTGTAGCCCTGCAGTAGCGCGCGCGTCCCTTGCACCGGTCGGCCGAGGAGTTCCCCCATGGCTTGCGAGGCCACCTCCACGCCGTAGGCGAAAAAGTACGCCGCGGACATCGCTCGCGCAAACACATTCAGTCCCAAAAGAGAGGGCGGCTCCAGTTGCGGCGGCGCCCGAGCGCGGTGGTAGGCATCTTCTTTAAGGAGCGCCCCGCCTTGCAAACCGACAAAAAAGGAGTGGCGAACCCATGTACGACGTCGCGGTGGTAGGCGGCGGCCCCGGAGGGTCCACGTGCGCCTACAACCTCGCGCGCAAGGGTATCAACGTGGCCCTGGTTGACAAGGCCGATTTCCCTCGCCAGAAGGCCTGCGGCGGCGGCCTTCCGGCCCGCGTGTTCAAGAGCAAGGGGCTGCCCGACTTCAGCGCCGCGGTCGAGGCCCACTCCGACTCGCTGGTGTTGGAGTCGTGCCCCACCGGGGACAGGGCCTACATCAACGTGGGGGAGACACTCGTCTACCAAGTGCGGCGGTTCGTCCTTGACAAGACGCTCTTCGACGGGGCCGTGGAGGCCGGCGCCCACCCCCTGACCAAGACGAATGTGCGCTCCTTTGAGTACGAGAACGGCGGGGTGGTCCTGAAGGTCGCTAGCGGCCAGGACATCCGCGCACGGGCAGTCGTTGGGGCGGGCGGGGCGCGCGACCTCGTCGCGAAGGTCCTTCGCGCCCGCGAGGGGTTGCCGGCGGACTGGAACCGCTACCAGGTGCACGCCGCCACGCGAATCGAGCCCGAGGTCGGCGAAGACGTCGTCGAGGAGTTCTACGGGAAGGAACGGGCGATCTGGGTCCACTTCAACCCGAAGGGCGTTCGCGGCTACGGGTGGATCTTCCCCAAGAAGTCGTCCGTGAACATCGGGGTCGGGGAGTTCGTAGTCACGGAGAAGAACCTCAACCTTCACCAGGTGACGCGGGATTACATCAACCTGCTCGAGAAGGAGAACCTCGTGCCGCCCGGTCTTGACAAGGTGAAGATCTCCGGCGCGTTCCTTCCCATCGGCGGGCCGCTTGGCAAGACCTACACCGACAACTGCCTGCTCGTCGGCGATGCGGCCGGGTTTCCCTCGGCACTCACGGGCGAGGGGATGTGGTATGCCCTGGAGTCGGGGAGGCTCGCCGCCGACACGCTCGTAGATGTCCTTGCCAAGGGGGAACCGACGAAGGACGCGCTCGCGCTCTACGAGCGGAAGTGGCGGTCAAAGTTTGGCCACGAACTCGAAGTGCACCTCAAATGGACGAAGACCTTCTACAGGATCCCCACGCGCATCGTGCGCATGGCGGCGCGCGACAAGCAGCTAGTCAGGCGCTCTGCTGATGTGCTCACAGGCAACCGGCAGCGCGGCACCGGGCGGCGATGGATACGAACGCGCGTGGCGACCAACGCCATTCGCTACTCGTTCCGCCGGTCGCCGCGGGACCTGCCGATCCCCGGGCACCCCGGCCCTGCCATCCCGCTCACCTGAGGGCGGCCCCTCAATTACAAATAGGCCTCCAAAGATGGCGCGGCCCTCCTCTGGGCTCGTGGTCTAGTGGTATGACGTCTCCTTGACACGGAGGAGGTCGCAGGTTCGAATCCTGCCGAGCCCATCCCCTTCAAGGGCGCGGCGGCGGCAGGTTCCCCAGGGGCCCCGGCGGACGGTGTCACTCCTCTTCTGGGCCGCCCGCTGCCGGATCGGTGCCCTCGCGACGGCGCGCCGCCACCTGCGGCGCCAGCGCCAGTAGCAATCCGAAGTACGACCACGCGTGTCCGCCCGCGATCACGTCGCCAATGGCCCGTGCCCAGTTCCAGAGGATATCGACAGGCTGGCCATCCTGCTCCACGCCGAGCCGGTAGAACCCGGCGTTCTCGACGGCCGGCGCCACGGTGAAACCCTGCAGCTTCCCAATGGCTACCGAGAACTCGAGCAGGTACACGGGCGAGAACACGTACATGCATAGCAGCTCGCGGTCGGCAAGCGCGGTGTCGAGCCACCGGTGGTCGGTGACCCAATCGGTCCCCGCGCCAACATCCAGACGCTCGCGCAACTCCTGGAGGTCCACCATTACCGGCTGCTGGCGCTCGTCCCCCGCGTCCATCACGTGATTCACGAGGACGTCGAGCGCCGGCTGCATGGCGGCCATCGCCTCCCGTTCGTCCTTGAACGCAACCGGGATGGCGATGACCCCCCGGCCCTCGCCGACGAGGTCGATCACGACGCAATTCTCGTCCCGGGACTTGCGCGCGGCCTCCACCCACACATTGCGAAGCGGTGCGGCCCCGCCCGAGGCCATCGGGTCGGCAGGGTCGATCTCCGCGGTGCGGCGCACCACCACGCCCTCGGGCACGACAGGTTCAGGCACGGCCGGGCGCCGCGCCGACTTGCCAGCGGGGCGACCTCCTCGCGGCCTGGCCTTCTTGGAGGCCGAGCGTGCTGGGGCTCGGCCCTTGGCTGGACCGTGCTTGCGCCCGGCGGTCCGTCCCGTCGAACGGGCCGGACCCCGCTTCTTCGCCCCCGAGCGACGAGCCTTTGCCATCAGGCAACCAGCGCCCCCCGCTTGAATGAATGTTTGCGGCGGCCATTTGTGGCCGGGCGCGTGGCGGCGCCTGCCCGCAAACCTATATCTCGGTTCCCGCGCGCTGCCCCGTTCGTGGTCCAGTCCCTGTGCCCGCGGTGCGGGAAACACACCGACGGGGAGATGCTCGACCATGACCTCTACTTCCTCGTCGTATGCGAAATGTGCGAGGTCATCCTCGGCGTGATTCCAAAGTACTACCAAAAAGCGACCTGGAAGGCGGCGCGTCCGCGGGAAGCCGAACCGGAGGCCCCTGTGGTCTCCATATCCGCGGGCAACAACGAGGGCAAGGGCGCCGAGCCCGAGCCCGGGGACGCGGTGATCCGCGACCTCGAACGCAAGAAGCGCGAGCAGGACCGCCGGCTCAGGTGGTCGTGACCTTCACGTCGGCCGATGAGCCGACCGCAACCATCGCGGCCTTGAGCGCCTCGGCGTAGTCCTGGCCGCGACAGTCGAGCAGGAGGCGCGCGCTTTCCTTCCCCTGCTCGCCGCGCTCGATCTCTACCTTGGAGAACTGCCATTCGCGCCCGCGCGCCTGGCCGAGCGCCGCCATGAGCGCCCACGCGGCCGACGCCGCCGCGGGCCCCTGCGTCCGCCCTGACTCGATCTCCTTGAGGGCCGCGTCCTTGCCGCCCCTTCGGTAGGCGCGCGCCACCCGGTCGGCAAATGCCGCCGTGTCGCCCAGGTCGTCGAATACCGGGAGCTCCGATTCGATTGCCTCGTGGCGTGCCATCTTCACCGCCTTGGCGATCAACGTCGCGGGCGCTTCGTTGAACCGCGCGTCCCGGAGCACCGCCCGCGCGACCTCGCGGTCACCACAGGCAGCTTCCACGATCTTCTGGCCGCGCTTCTTCATGAACGGCTGCAGGAGCTTCGACGCCGTGAAGCTGTCCAGGACGACGTCCTGCTTTGCGCCCACGAAGGCCTTGCGCACCGCCCGGGCGACCTCGTCCTCGGGCGCGAGCCGCTTGATCAGCCGGTCCACATCGTTGCCCAGGCACTCGCCTTCTGCCAGGACGAACCCTGAGCCCTCTGCCTCACTCTCGCCACGCGCGGTCGCCTCCATGCGTTCGACGACCGCCGCGTCGCTGAGCTTGCCCAACCGGTACGCCTCGGCGTCCTCCTCGGAGAGGGACACCCGGCGCTCAAAGTGGCACGCCTCCTTGCCGGGCTCGCGGCATTGCGGCCGCACGACCAGTGCCGCCTCCACCTGATCATCGAGCTTGGGGCCGACCGCGAGCTTCCTTAGCTCGACGGATAGGTTCCCCTCCGATGCGCAGGATCTGCACATCCGGAAGGCGCCCTCCCCTTGCTTCCACATCACCTCCAGGTGCGTCTCGTCGACCTGGCGCGGGATCGCGGAAGGGTGCGACCTGAGGTGCGGGCAGACGAAGTCTTCGCCACGGCCCTGCAGCGCCGGGCGCGTCTCGGCCGCGCGCTCGGCGAGGTACTCCCGCGGGGGCTGGGGGTCACGTCCGGTGCACACGAGCCCCGCCTCCGTGGAGAAGATGTAGCTGCCCCGGATCCCCTGCGCGTAGTCGATGAACGCGAGGAGGCGCACGCCCGGCTCGGTGTAGTTCTGGACCCCAGCCTGCACCTCGCGGCGCGCGTTGCCCCGCGAGGCAAATTTCACCTCGCCGCCGCCCGCCGGGTTCGGAATCGAGATGAACGCTTCCGGTCCTTCGCCGTGCAGGAGGTCGAGGGCTCCGGCGTAGGCGCGCACGATATTGGGGCCGCGCCGTGAGAGTCGCCGCAAGCTGCCCCGGCTGTCCGCGGCCTTGGTCACCCGCCGGAGCTTGCGCTCCAGCCCTGGGCGGAAACAGCCGCCACCGTGCCGTGGCTCCGGCAGCAAGAAACCCGGGTCGTCGCGTATCTTCTCGATCCGCGCCCGCAGGCGCGTCGCCTGGTGGCGACTCATCGAGCGGGCAGAAACCCTCACATTCTGCGCCTTGCGAGCCACGGGGGCCCAAAGACGGTCGCTCATTTTTGGTTTGCGCAAGGGCCCCGGGCCGCTCCGGCCGCCCCCACGGGGGGAAGCTCCCTTCGTTTCTGATGGAATATTTATGGCCGGGTTTAGGAAAACCATTATCTGGCTACCGACCCAGGATTCTAGATCGGCCTGTGCACCCGGGGGTGCGCACGCGGGAGCAGGAGAGCTGTGGGGCCAGACGAACCGCGCGGGGGAAGCACCCTTGTCTCGCACTTTTGGGAGTACGCCAAGCTCGTGCTCCCCCTGCCCCGGCTGGAGCGCCTCGAAGACGCGTGCCGGGCCCGGGGTGGCGGGACCCGGTCCGGCCGCCTTCCCGCCGGGCGGGGGGGGGCCGAGGTCTTGTGCGCGATCGTCCGGGTGGCTGCCCAGCACGAGGGAAAGGGCTTCGTCCGCCGCGCCGGGTACTACGCGGGCTCGTCGACCGCTCGGGCTTTCGTTCGCGCCGCTGCCCACCCGGCCGAGAGCGCGGAACGCATGGCGCAGGCGTTGGCCGGCGCGGTTCCAGGCGCAACCCTAGTGGCAACGGTCGACCCCTCCCGCGGCTTCGAGGTCCGGATCGAGGGGGAAGGGGCCCTCCAGGCGTCCGTCGTGGAGTACGTGACGGGTTTCGTGCGGGGTGGTGCCGTCCGCCTCAACGAGGGCGAGCCGCCGGTGATCCGGGCCAGGCCCCAGGCCGGCGGTCGCGTGTGGAGCGCGAAGATTGAGTTTGCTGGTGCGGGCGGTGCCTCGCCTACGGGTGCACGAAGAAGACGGCCGCGATGACGACATAGACGCCGAGCAGAAGCGACCCCTCGAACCAGTTCGTCTCGCGGTCGAGCGTGACCGCGTAGGCCACGGCTACTGCGATGGCGATGCCAAAGAGTTCGAAGATCTCGAAGACCAGGTCCATTGGCGTGTTGATCGCGAACGAAATGAACACGAGGACGGGCGCGATGAGGAGCGCGATCTGCGTCGAGGATCCGGCCGCGATCTGGAATGCAAGGTCCATCTTGCCGCGCACCGCCACGATGATAGCCGTGGAGTGCTCGGCCGCGTTTCCGACGATCGCCACGATGACGACTCCCACGAAGAGCTCCGTGAGGCCGAGCGAGTGCTGGAGGCCCTCCACCGACCCCACGAGCGCTTCGGCCATGCTTGCGATGCCGATCGTCCCGAGCACCATCAGCCCCAGCGCCTTGCGGCTTGACCAGAGGGCACCCCCACCGGCCGCCGCGTCGTGGAATAGGTGCTTGTGGGTCACGAATGAGTACACCAGGCCCAAGAGATAGACGGAGATCATGACGGCGGCGGTCCAGAGGGTCAGGGCGTGCAAGCGGGAGGCCGCCTCTGCGGGGTCGAGCGGGCTGGCCTGGGTCTGGATAATGGCGGGGGAGAGGGACGAATAGTAGAAGAGAGCCGGCAAGGTAACTGCGATCACGCTGAGCGTCAACATCAAGAGGGCCGTGTGTGTGCCGCGCCCGTGCAGTTTGAGGGTGGGCGCTCGAATCCCGCCCATGAGCACGGCCGCACCAAAGACGAGCAGCAGGTTCGCGATGATGCTGCCTGCGATCGAGGCCTTGACGACCTCGAAGAGTCCGGCATACAAGGCAAAGAGCGCGATGATGAACTCCGTCGCGTTCCCGAGGGTTGCGTTCAGGAACCCCCCGAGCGCGGGACCCTTGTGCGCGGCGTATTCCTCGGTGGACCGCCCCAGCAGCGCGGAAAGCGGGACGATGGCAAGGGCAGCAAACAGGAAGACATATTCGGGCGGCGCGCCGACGGCGTCGGATGCAAGCGTCACGGGGATGAACGCCAGCATCCCAATGAGCGCGAACTCCAGGCCGCGAACCTGAGAGAATAGGTGCGGGCGCCCTGCGCCGTGGGCCGCTGGCGTCTCCGCTCCCATTCGACCGCCGCGGCAAACCTCTTTGGGGGCCATGTAGTTTGTCGGGCGGACAGGCCTATGGATCTGGTCGATCTCCTGAGCGGAGTCTTCGCGTTCCAGGGGTTCTCGCTGGTCGAGGCGACGCGCCGGGGGCCTGGGGAGCCCGCCGGGTTAGTGGTGCGCCGCGGGCCGCTTGAGATCGCGATCGTTGCGGTGCCGGGCGCGGTGCCCCTCGACGAGGCGCAGGTGGAACGGCTGGTCAACGAGCTTGAGCAGCGCCCCGGCGCTAGGCACATGATCGCCCACGCCGGAAGCGTAACCAGCGGCGCGCGCGCGGCGGCCGCCGTCAAGGGGGCTGTCCTTTGGGACCGCGAACGGCTTGTTGCCGAAGCGGGCGCGGCGCTCGTAGCCGTTGCCGACCCCGACCCGTTCCGCCCGGCGGGGGCCCAATCTCCCCTAGCCGAGGCCGCCGGCCGGGCCCTTGCCGCGGCCGCCCCAAAGCCGGGCCCGGAACCGCAGCCGGACGCCCGCGGAGGCGGGCGAAGTACCGTAAAGACGCTCGCCCCCGCGCGACGCGAACAGGGCGAGGCGCTCCTGGGCGCGCTGGCACCCCAAGCGGACGAGGATAGGGCGAGCCAGATCGCCTCGGTCGGGCGCGGGGCGGTCGTCCGGATCGACCTGGAGTGGGTGCCCGCCTACCTCATTGACTTCCATGTGGTGGCCGAGGTCACTACGCCGCGCGAGGCCCAATCGGTACTCGCCTCCGGGACGCTCCTCATCTCCGCCGCGGGCGGGGAGGCTGAGGAACTCGAGGGCCCCATCGAGGTCCAGCCGCCCCGGCACGCCCTCGATAAGGCGGCGCTGGCTAAGGCCTTGGGCCGGCGCCGCGTAACACTGCTCGAGGCGCGCGCCCGCGCCCGCGAGGAGGCACTGGCGCGCACGGAGCGCACCGTTGAGGCGAGGGCCGCGCACGGGCCGGTGACGGTGACAGAGACGCACCGGTGGTCGCCGCACGGGTCAGATGTCGGCCTCGTCGCGCGCGGGCTCCTGCTCCTCCCCTATTTCCTGGTCGAGACGGAGAACGGGTTGGTAACGGTAAACGCCGGAACCGGGCGCCTCGTGCGCGTCGCACCGTTTGCGGGGGACGAGTCCCGGGGTGGGGGCGCAGACGCGTGAAGTACGCCGTCGTCGGGTGCCCGCGGTGCGGGGCGCTACGGGTGGTTGAACTCGGGCGCAAGAGCGCCCAGTGTGCCCGATGCCCGAACCGCATCGACCTCTCACACGCCCGCCGCCACTTCACCTCCCCTTCGGCCGAGGAAGCACGTGCCTACATCGGCGTGGCAAACCGAGGAGCGGCTGGCGGCCGAAGGGAACCGACCTCGGCGGTGCCCGATTCCGACCTGCGCGCGGGGAGGCCAGACAACGCACATGCGCGCGAGTTGCGCCGGATCGGCGAGAGCCTTGGCGCCGCGCGCGGGCCGGCCGGCCGCCTGCGCCTGATCCTCCGGAAGGGCTTTTCCGCCTTCGGCCACCTTACCGAAGCCGACCTCGACGCGATTGTGCGCGCGGGAGAGGTCGCGGAGACGGGGAGTGAGCTTGCAGAGGCCGCACTCGACCAAGGCCTGGCCGCGCGCGGGCCAAACGGCGTCCTCATCCCGTTGCGGGACGGCAACTGAGGTGACCGGCCGGCTACCCGTGGAAGTAGTTTAGCGTCCCCGTCGTGGTCCATGGGCCGCTAAAGACCTGTTGACTCCACCCGACCGGCGGGTTGACCGTCACGGGGGGGAAGGGCCGGTACGAGAACAGTGTGTAGTAGTCCTCCAGGTGCTGTGCGTCCCCGTCTGCGGACCAGTCGCTGAAGTGGAAGGGGTCGCGGATGAGGTAGAGACGGTTCACGACGTCGATGGTCACCTCCACACCCGACCCGTTGGTCAGCGGCACGTAGACGGTGGCCCACCCGTGAGGTCCCCACTCATCGCGGAATTCATCATAGAGCAGGCCGAGCTCGAGCCATGCCGGGATCCCGAGGTACCGGGCCATCGAGATGAAGAGCACGGAGAAGTCGTCGCAGTCGCCGCCAAGGTCTGCCATGGTCCCCTCGGGGTCCTTAGGCTCGAAGCTTGGCGAGGTCTGGTAGGTGTACTCGGAGAGCAGCCACGTGTACATGTCGTCGAGTTGATCGAGGTATGGCTTGTCCCGGCTCGTGATTGTATCTGCAAGCTGGCGCACCGACGGCGAGTTCGGGTTGATCTTCCACTCGGGGTCAAGGTAAACGTCCCGATACGACTGGGGGACGTCGTCGACCGTCCCGACATCCTCGTTCTTCAGGTTCCACTGGTAGGTCGTCATCCTGACGCGGTACGTCACGTTGACCGTCTCCGCCGAGCCCTGGGGCAATTGCCGTTGCCAGTAGAACTTCTCGCCAGTGGTCGTGGGGCTGGGGCTGGTACTGACGGTGAGGATCTCTTGCAATCCAACTAAGTTCTCGGCAGCGGTGACGTTGAGGTTGTATTCGATGGCCGCGCCCCGAGCCTCGATCGAGATGAGCCGCGTCAAGTCGAACTCCGCAACGCGCGGGAAGGTCCGCTGGTTGAACGTGCTGGGGTTGAAGTTCATGAGTTGCTCGAGGAAGGGGCCATACGACTGGTACACCGGCATGGTCACTGGGGACAAGAGCAGGAAGGCGATGAGCCCGGCAACGACCACGACGCGCATGTTGTAGCCGAGGAATGCAGGCTTGGTAAGTATCGGGGCCGGGGCCCGCGGCCCCCGGCCGCTGGCGGGCCGTCGTCCGGCGCCCACGCCCGGTGGGGCCCGCGCGGCTTGGGGTGGCTGGCGGGACACCGCCGCTGCGCCGGGAGGTGGAGCCGCAGGCACCGCAGGGCGGGCAGGCG
>CBEUCC010000065.1:0-13976 GCA_965541515.1 uncultured Thermoplasmata archaeon | reverse complement strand
GGGCCCCCCCCCCCCCGGGGCGGGGCCCCCCCCGCCCCGCTGCGCCCCCGCGGCGGGGCGGGCCCCCGCCCCCCGCCGCCGCGGTCCGGGTGTCGGTGATCATGTAGGCATTCACGGACAACGACTTGTCCGCGTCACCGATCAAGCCCCGGACGGCGCCGGAAAGCTCCGGTCCTGCGGCCAGGACGGAGAGGTCTGAGACAACTTGGAGCGGGCCGGCCGGCGGTGTGGGCTCGAACCGGTCGCCACGCCACCCGCCCTCGCACGCGCAAGGCGACCACCACGTGAGGCCGACCGCGGCGCCGGGGCCGGCGGGCGCCGGGCCCCGGACGATCTGCGAGCTGCCCCAAGCGTCGAACGCCAGAAGGCCCGACGGCTCCGACGCCGACGGCACGCGGGACACCTCCTTCCATGACGTTTGCGGCGAGCCAAGGAGGTCCTGGGCCCGCTGGAGGAGCGGGGCGGGAAGGTCGCTTGCAAACCCCGCGCACGCGCCGGAGGCGATGGGCTCCGCGGTGAAGTCCACCGTCAGTTCCCGGTCGCCGACCGACCAACCGAACGTTTCGAAATCGCGCGTAAGCTCGTTGCACACCACGAGCGCGAGCGGCTCCTTCCCCACCAGCACGCCACCGACGGTGAGTCCGGCCCACGGCGCCCGGGCGAGCAGTGAATTCTCCCCCCCCGGGGTGGGCCGCGCCGCGCCAGCCCGGTCCGTGCCGCGCGCTAGACTCGCGCCCGCCGGCGGCAGGTCGAACTCCGCCGTATCCGGCGAGGGCTCGCCCACGGGAGGTCCATCGATTGCCGCCCCCCCCCCGAACACCCAGCGTTCGGCGGCGGTTCCGTTGGGCGTCCGCAGGACTGCGTCGTCCCCGGAGTTCTCCCAAGTCCAGTAGGACTTGTCCATGAAGAATACCGTGGCGTTGGCTGGCGCCCCCTGCGGCCTGGTCCGCCCGTTTGCTACCACTAGGAGGTCTCCCGTCTCCACCTGGCGTGACGGGAACACGAAGTCCTGTGCCCCGTCGTTGTCGGTGACTACCCACCGCTCGACGTTTCCGCCTTCCACCACCCGAAGCTCGAGCCACTCGCCCTCCGCCTCACCCACCCGGTCGGGGGCGACCGGCATCCACTCAGAAAGCGTGATGAGCGCGGGGGGTTGCGCGCCGTCGTCCGTTTCTGCCAGAGTGGGCGGGGACGGCACGACCAGGAGAAGCGCGAGCGCCACGGCCCCGAGGCGAAAACCAAATCCGCCCCGGGGCCCCAGCCTTGTGCCCCAAGGATATCTGCATACTCGCGCCGACACGCTCCCAGCCTTCCGCCCCGCCCGGAACCCTGTCGGCGCCCTTGAGTCAAAAGGCGTGGCTGATAGGTATCACGCGACCCTCGCGCCCTCACGGTTCACTGCGCCGATTTCGTCACGTTCACGCGCTTTACGAGCGCGTACGGCTGCATCGTGGGTGTCTCGCACTCCCAGCTGTAAATCTGTCGGGTGTCTTTCGACAGGGACTCGATCTTCCGGAAGAACTTGCGCATGTTCTCGCCGATGCGAAGGTCGCGTACTGGTCCGGCGATCGCCCCGTCCTCGATGAGGAAGAGGCCATCACGCGGGATCGTCGAGAAGTCCCCGGTCACGTAGTTCTGGTACCGCGTGTACCAGATGTTGGTGACGTAGAGCCCCTTGTCGACCAGCGAGAAGAGCGAGTCCTTCGAACGCCGGCCCCGAACCATCTCGAGGTTCCAGGGGCTCGGGGTGATAACGCCCCCTGCGGTGCCCGTGGTCGCGAAATGCCCGAACGACGCGTTTGCCGTGGTGGCCGCGTGGTACCGTGTGGCCGTTGAGGTGTTGTGCAGGTACGTCTGCAGCTTGCCGTTCTTGACGATCACATTGCGCCGCGTGGGCTGTCCCTCGAGGTCGAAGGGGCAACCATCGAGCCCGCCCTTGAGCGTACCGTCCTCCACGATGGTGACGACTTTCGAGGCGACGGTCTTGCCCACCAGGCCGCCGAGGTACGAAAACCCAGCCTCCACGGCCGTTGCGCCCGCCATCGAGCCGAGGTTGCTCGTGAGCGCCGCGATGGCGAGCGGGTCAAACACGATGTCGTATTTGCCGGCCTTGCCCATCTCGGGCCTCCGGGCCTTCTTGGAGATCCGTCCTGCGTGGCGGCCGCTGCCTTTTGCGTCCAACCCCTTGAGCGTGGAGGATGCGTGGACCCAGTGGCCCGACGCGTCCTTGTCGGTGAACGCTCGGATTGAGACAGTCGCTCCCGTCGTGTGCGCAGCGACGAGCGCCCCGGCGCTCGTCCCGAGGCTTGACCGTGTGGAGGACGTGTACGCCGTTCCCGCGGTCCGTGTCGCGCCCGCCTTGACCGCGGCCTCGCGCGCCTCGACCATGATGTTGTTGGTGGAAGCACGACCCGAGGCGATGACGGGGTCCGGGTCGCTCGCAGGTTCGGCGAAATTCCGGCTCGCGATCCCGCGGTAGTCCTCGTTCACCGGGAGCTTGCGGAGAAACTTGAGCATCCGGCGAATCGCCTCGTCCATAGCCTTTCGGTTCGGGTTGTCGACCTCCGTGGTCGTCGTGCGCCCCTTCTTGGAGAGGAAGAGCGAGGCCGACCGGTCGTGCCACTCCACCGAGAGCGTGAGCTGGTTGTTGGCCATCCGGGTCTGGTTGGCGCGCATTTCCTGCAGCAGCACGACGGCTTCATCGGCGCCAAGCTTTCGCGCGCGTTTGACCGCATATTCGACCAGGGGGTCAGGGTTGGCGGCCATCCTCACGCACCCCCGAGCCGGATGTTGCGAAGGCGCATGTGCGGGCCCCCCATGTAGACGGGCGCGCCCTGCATCGGGTCGCCCTTCCCGCAGGTGGCCGCGAAGTAGTCCACGTCCTTGGTGCGCGCGTCGATCGCGCTCCAGAACGCGGGGGTCGTGAGCTCGAGGACGGGGTCGCGAATGGCCTCCCTGACCTCGCCCTTGCGGATCCGGTAGGCTTCCGTCCCGACGTACTTCTGGTTGTACCGCTTATCGTCGATATTCCACTCCATGAAGTCCTTGATGTACACGCCGTCCTTCACATCCTCGACGAGTTCCTCGAACGACTGGTCGCCCGGGGCCACGTAGGTGTTGCCCATGCGCACGATGGGCTCGTCGTCGTAGCCCTCCGCTCGCGACGAGCCGTTCGAGCGGTCGAGCCCGACGGACTTTGCGGTCTGCCGGTTGTGGAGCAGCGTGTTGATGCGCCCGTTGAGGTAGAGTGCGCGGGGCCCCGACTTGACGCCCTCGTCGTCGAAGAGGTAGTGTCCGTACGAGTTGGGCAGGGACGGGTCGTCGATGACTGTCGCTTCCTCGGATCCGATCCACGAGCCGAGCATCGGGAGCTCGATGAACGACTCTCCGGCCTGGGCGGCCTCGCGCCCCATGATTCGGTCCGCTTCGCTCGGGTGCCCGCACGACTCGTGCGCAGCGATGCCCGACACATAGGGGCCGACGACCACGTCCAATGTCTCGCGGGGCGCGGGTTTGGCCTTGGTGAGCACCCGCTTCAGGGTCTGGGCCTGCGCGCGAATCTTCTCGCGCGCTTTCCACCGCTCGGTGAACTCCCAGCCACCTGAGCAGCCGAACTGGAACATGAACTGCTGCGACCCGCCGCCCTCCTTGGCTGCGATCGCGTAGAAGAGGTGGACGCGGGGAATCGTCGACTTTACGCTTGTGCCCTCGGTGTTCTCGAAGTACTTCACCTTCGTCGAGTCGCCGACCGCCAGGTAGCGCATCGGCAGCGTCACCTTCGAGGAGAGGGCGGACTTGTCGAGCGACACCAGGAATTCAATGCGGTCTTGTGACGTCAGGTCCTCCACCGGCTGTTGCTGCCGGACCTCGTAGTTGACGATGTAGGAGGCTTCTTGCGTGAACTCAATCGGGTCGGCGTTGTGCTTGCCCGCCGCGCGCGCGAGTTTGAAGGCGGTGCCGGCCGCTTCGAGGGCTGACCGCCGGGAGAGTACATTGGTCGAGGCAAAGCCGCTGCCCCCGCGGGTGATCACTCGGACGGAGATCCCTTCCGACTTGGACTCCTCCGAGTCCTCTACGACGCCGTTCTTCAGGCTGTAGGACGCGGTGCGCACGCGCTCGTGCCGAAACTCGGCGTATTGGGCCCCGAGCTTCCCGCATTCCCGTAGTGCGGAGGTTGCAAGATCTTGGGTCATGGAAACCAGCAGAATACGGCCTGGGCGCTATTTAACTGGTGCGTCGGCCGCGCCGCGAGACGCGGCCTGCGCCTCAAAACAATCCGGCCCATTTGCCCACGACCCACAGGCCGCCGACGATGAGTGCGGTCACGAGCAAGACCTTCATCCATGAGACCGGCGCCGTTCCCTGCACCTCGCCGGTCTGCCCATTGACGAGGAAACGCCATGGCTTTCCCCCGTACTGGTAGGACGCCACATAGACGGGGAGCAGGAGGTGCTTGAACGTCGCGCTCGAGAGGTTCGTCGATACGGAGAGGAACCGCTGCGTGTCGCCGCCGAGTTGTCGCGAGCACGCTTGGCGCTCGGCCGCGAGCATGGTCTGTGCGGCCTGCTTCCACCCGTTGCTTGGGTCCGTCGAGTACTCCTCGGCCTCGAACCCCGCGAGCAACGCGCCCGTGTACGGGACGATCGCGTGGGTGTCGAACGGCTCGATCTTCTTCATCAGGCCCCCCGAAAGGCCTCGAGAAGCACAGATGAGGACGTCGTCGTAGAAGGCGGCGTGCGTTCCGCTGTGCCAGGTCCAGCGGACGTGGCGTACCTGCCGTGTCCGGCTCTGGGGTCGGCCGTCGACCGTGACCGTGTACGACTCGGTCGTGTAGTAGTAGTGGCCCGCCTCGCCGGTCCACGAGGAGTTGGCTTGCGCGTCGTAGGTGAAGTAGGGCACGTAGGTGCCCCGGAGGGTGTCGACAGTCGCGTTCTCCTTGAGCGCGCTGGGCCGGAAGAACCCCTTGGAGACCCACTTCACGAATTTCTCTTGGGCCTCACGGCGGTCAATCTGAAAGGGTACGACGCCCTCTGGTTTGAGCAGCTTTCGCGTGTGCTCTTGGGGCACAACAATGTTGGAGCCGCAGAACGGGCAGCGGGTCGCAACCTTGTCGGAGGTCAGCTGCGTGGACGCGCCGCACTGCTTGCAAAGAAGGCTCCGGCCGGAGGGGACAAGGGATTCGACCTCCTCGCCCGCCAGCGCCTGGAGTTCCGCGATGTCGTGCTCACTCGGGGGGTCGAGGGCGCCCTGCGGGATGTGGGTCAAGGACCCGCAGTAGGGGCATTTCATCGATGTCGTGCCGGGCGCGTACTGGAGGTCTGCCCCGCATTTCTCGCACCCGAAGCGCCGCTGCTTAACGTCCGTCGCCTCGGGCATCTCCGGCGGAGCGGCCGCGGACACGTAGGGGCCCTCCCGTACGGCCTCAAGGCATCTTCGTGCCGCAGCTGCCGCAGAACTTATGGCCGCTCGTCACGGGCTTCTTGCAGTTCGGGCAGGCCTGCCCCTGCAGGTTTGTACCGCAGTTTCCGCAGAACTTCGTCCCGGGCGCGTTCTTGGACTGGCACTTCGGGCACGGCTCGCCGGCCGGGGGGGGCGCAGCCGGCGGCCCGAGGGGTGGCGGCGCCTGCTGCTGTTGCTGGCCGGGGGGTGGCGGCTGCATGGCGCCCGCCATCTGCCACCCCATGCCGATTCCGGCGCCCACTCCCACGCCCGCAGCGGCGGCCCCGCCTGCGGGGTTGGCGGCCGCGTCGCGCATGGCTTTGCCCGTCTGGTACTGCATGAAGTTCGTCCCGAGGATCCCCATCGACGCGCGGGCATCGACGGCCTTCTGCACCTCGGTCGGGAGGGAGATCGTGAGGCCCGAGAGCTTCTGGATCTCGACACCGTAGGGTGCAAAGTGCGGCTTGCACTTCTCGAGGGTGACCTGCTCGATCTCGAGGAGGTTGGCTGCCAGGTCGACTACCGCAAGCCCGCGCTTCTTCATCTCGCCCAGGCCATCAAAGACGACCATCACGATCTGGTCGCGCAGGCGCTCCTCGATCTGGTGCGCGGTCGTGGCCCCGAGGGTCCCCACGAACCGGCTGATGAAGTTGGCGGGGTCAGCCACGCGCCAACGAGCCTGGCCGAAGAGGCGCAGGTTCACGAGTCCGAAGTCAGCGTCCTTGAATTGGTAGGGTTGCCGCGACCCGAACTTCGCGTCGAAGGGGCGCCGTTGGATGTAGTAGACCTCGGCGTCCTGCTTGATCCCCGTCAGGAAGTTGACGAGCGCGGAGATCGCGGGGATGTCGAGCGATGTCATCGCGTAGCGGCCGGGGCGGTCGATGTAGGAAAGCGCCTTTCCGTCCCGGTAGAACACGGCAATCTCGTCTTCCTTTACGACGATGTTGTCGTTCATCCGAACGTTCCGGTTCGACTTCCATACCACGTTCATTCCCTTGGCCGTCGTGGGCCACTCGAGGGTCGCCATGTTATGCCACCTCCGTCCCGCTGATGACTTTCATCCGCCGCTCGAACGTATCCTCGAACTTGCCGACCGTGTCGCGGAAGGTCTCGACAGACACGCCCACCGCCTCGGCGTCCTTGCCGGCGGCGGCCCTGACCCCGTCGGCCTTTTCCATCAGCCCATCGATCGTCTCGAGGAGTGCGAGGTCGAACTCGTACAGGCGGTTGATCTCGGGCTCCTCGATACGCACGTCGGCCGAGATGCCGCTGTACCCATGTTCCGCGTGCCTGACGCGGCCGTCGAGTTCGGTCATCTTGAAGATGATCCCGCCGAGACTCTCGAGCTGCGACGTCTGGTAGTTGCGGGTGAGTTTCGCACGCGCTTCTTCGAGGTGCTCCTTGACCTTCACCAGCCGGTCGGCAAGTTGGATCCGCAGGAGGTTGTCGGCCGTTCGCAGGTCCTCGCGCCGGCGGTACCCTGCAAACCCGGGGATGTGCAGTTGGATCTTCTTGACAAGGCCCCGGTCCTCCTCCACGCTCTCTCGCAGGTCAGCCATGCTATCCAGGGCACGACTAATGCGCCTGGACATAAAGGAATGCCCGCGCTTGGCGCCCGGCTAGGGGCGCGTGTTGGTTCGTTGCTTGTCCAGTGCCCTGGCAAGCACGATGTGGAGGGTGAATGCCACAGCGAACGAGGGGGCCGTGGCGCCCACGAGGTCGCCCCCTGGGAGGATTCCCCGGTTGACCGCGAAGTAGACTACGATGGCCGGGGCCCAAGCCAGGACGGCGGCCCACCTGACGGCCGGTGCCCTGTCGGCGAACTCACGGGGCGCGTACACGAGGCGCCGGACGACGAGCGCGTCGGCGATGACGACGCCAAGGAGCGGAACGAAGAACCCGCCGATCGCGATCAGGAAGAGTTCGTAGTTCCCGCCGATCTGCTCGTCGATCGCCACGAGTGCGATGGCCCCCACGGACGCGATGGCCGTCGCGGCGGCGACCAGGACGGACTGTCGGGCGCGCGGCGCGAGGTTCTGCACCGAGACGGCTGTCGAGTAGACATTGGCAAACGCGTTGTCCGTCTCGTCGACGAGGATGATCAGGAGCGGGAAAGCGGCGAGCCCAAGGATGCCGATCGCGTCGAGAAAATCCCCGCCGGGGATCGCGACCGCGACGTACGCCATAAGGGCCGCGCCAAGGGCATAGAACGCCGTGTTTGCTGCCGTGAAACCCGCAGCCGTGGCCGCAAACGATGTCCGGGTGGACCGGCCGAAGCGGTTGTAGTCCGCGACCAGGGGCCACCAGGAGAGCGGCATGACGATGACGAGGTCGAGACCGAGCAGGATCGAAGGCCAGCCCGCGTACATCGCGGGAAAGGGCCGCGTGGAGAGGTCGATCCCTGCATCGGAAAGCCGCATGGCCAGGGCGAGGGCGATGACCGCAGTCGTTCCATACACCAGCCAGATGGCGAATTTCTCCAGCCACTGTCGGACGACCGCGAGCGGACCGCCAATTGCAAGCAGCAGGACGACCGCTCCAAATAGGGGGACAAAGACGGCGGCAGTCCACCTCCCGAAAGCGTCGCCCGTGATGACCGCCGCTCCGAGCCCCATGACGAAGAGTTCGAAGGCAGCCCAGCCCAGGAGCTGGAACGCGTTGAGCGCGCTTGGCGCCCACGAACCGTAGCGGCCCATCACGGGTCGCAGCGAGACCATCGTGGGCACGCCTGCCCGGGTTCCGGGCAGCGCAGCGGCGGCAAGGAGCATGCTGCCCGCGATCGAGCCTACGAGCGAGACGACGAGGGCCTCGAGGAGCGTGAGCCCCATGAGCAGCACGAGCAGCGCGCCGGCCGCGAACACGAGCAGGCCGGCGCCAAGGCTCGACCACAGGACGAAGAGGTCAAGGAACCCGAGTACGCGCTTGTGCTCCGGAACGGGGTCGACGCCCCACTCCGGGGGGCGCTTGAGGCCAAGGAACGCCACCTTTGCGCGCAGGCCGTGAGGCCTATATAACGGCGTTCTACTACACCGTGTTAACAACGGGGTGTTCGGCCGTGATCCTCCCAGACGAAGTCGTGGCCAAGCGCGTGATGCCCACGCTCCGCGCAATGGTCGCGGACCGCATGGCGGCCGGGGGCATGCGTGAGCGGGACATCGCGGCGCATCTGGGCGTTACGCAGGCAGCCGTGAGCAAGTACGTACGCAGGCGTTACCGGCGCGAGCGTGCGGTGGCCACGTCAGCGGCGTTCAACGCGTTGGCCCAGCGCCTAGCGCAGGGGATGGGGGCCGACAGCCTCACGCCGATCGAGGTCAACGCAATGATCCAGGAGCAGGTCCGCGCACAGGAGGACCGTGGTGTCGTTTGCGTGCTGCACGAGGAAGACGAGCCGAGCCTCCGGGGCTTGGGGTGTGACCTCTGCGTCCGCGCGGGGGAAAGCGATCTGGTCACCGAGCCTTCGGTGCTCGGGCAAGTGCGCCAGGGTGTGCGCGTGCTGGAGAGCGCGCCCGAGTTTGCGCGTGTCGTGCCGCACGTGGGGTCGAACCTGGCGTTCGCCCGGCCGGGCGCCGAAACCGCGGCCGACGTGGCCGCCATTCCTGGGCGGATCTACGTCGCGCGCGGACAGCTGCGGGCACCGGCCGCCCCCGAGTTTGGAGCCTCGCACCACGTGGCCGAGGTCGTCCTTGGCATTGCGTCGCGGTTCCCCGAGCAGCGGGCTGCGACAAACCTGGGCTTCGACGACCGGGTTGAACGGGCGGCACGCCGCCTGGGCTGGAGGCTCGTCGAATTCGACGCCCGCTACGAGGGCAGGGCGGCGCGTATCGCCCTTGCGGTGCGCAGGCTACGGAAGCCGCCGGACGCGGTGTTCCACCGGGGCGCCTTTGGCGTGGAGCCTGTCATGTATGTGGTCGCTCCCACAGCGGTGGAGGCGGCTCAGCGCGCCGTCGCGCTCGCCCGCGGGGTAGCGGGAACCGGCGATCCCTCAGCCTGATGGCGGGCGGGCTTTGGGCCTGCGGCGCCGGCGGAACGGCTTGCGCGTGCCCGCTCCCCCGACAACGCCCTTTTCGAGGTCGATGCCGGTCTCGGCCATCCGGCGGTTCACGTAGAACCCGCCCACCGCGACCGCAACCATGGAGGCCCCGAGGAACACAAAGGGGAAGGCGTCGACCCCCGAGGCAGCCTCCCCCTGCCACGGGATCAGGAGGAGGGCGACGGTGTCGCGCCCTGCCAAGACCTGAACGGTCTCCTCGACCGTCCGGTTGGCGTGTGCAGCCCGCAGGAGGTAGTGGCCAGGCTCCGCGGCCAGATGGAACGATCCGTCGCTCCCCGAGAGTGCGGTGGTCCCCCCCGGCGACAGCGAGATGTTTGCGCCGGCCACAGGCTCGCCGGTGGACCAGAGGACTCGCCCGGCGACCCCGCCTGTTGATTGGGCCAGGGACAGCGGGGTGACAAGCACGCAAGTCACGGCCACCGCCAGGGCCAGCGCGAGCCACGGGCCGGGCCCCGGCCATGCGACGCCGCGTGCTTCCGGCCGCATGGGGCCCGCGAGCGGCGCGTTTCCTCAAGAACTTGCCGTGCCCGGGACGCAGTCCTTATCCCCGCCGGGACGCGTTCGGCCGCGGGGGCGCCCTTGGCCGAAGAAACCGTGAGCATCGCCGCGACTCGCGCGCAGTTCTCGCGCCTGATGATGCCAACCGACGCAAACCCCATGGGTAACGTCTACGGGGGCTCAATCGTCAAGTACATCGACGAGGTCGCGTCCGTCGTCGCGATTCGCCACTCCCGGACCAACGTCGTAACCGCCTCCATCGACGCGATGGATTTCTTCCACCCCGTGTACATCGGCAACCTCCTCGTCCTGAAGGCCGCAATGAACTTCGTGGGCCGGACGTCCATGGAGGTCGGTGTGCGCGTGGAGGCGGAGGACCTGAAGACAGGCAAGTCGCTCCACACGGGGTCCTGCTACCTGACCATGGTTGCCCTTGACCAGTGGGGGCGGCCTACCCCGGTGCCTTCGGTCAAGCCGGCAGATGACGATGAACGCCGGTGGTACGAGGGCGCGATGAGGCGCCGCGAGTACCGGAAGAAGACGCGCGCGCTCGACCAGTCCACGGCGGGCTAACGCGGCCGGGGCCACCCCTTGGGGTAGCCAGCCGCCATGCGCATGACCCGCCTGCGCAGCGGCCACGGGATTGCTCGAAATAGCGGGACCGCGACCCGCCGCAGGCCCCACCTGTAGGCGCCGCCGCGGCGTGCCGGGGGGACTGTCCCCTCCTCTCCCCTGCGGATCGCCCGGTCCTGCGCGGCCTCGAGGAGCGCGCGCTCGAAGCCTAGGCGCATCCGGGCGCGCAGCCCGTACTTGGGGGGCTGCGCAGCGATTTCCATGGCCCGGCCCCCTCACCAGGTCTTGCCAAGGGCCTTGAGGCCCGCCTGCGCCGCGAGCGCCATCGGCTCATTTAAGGCCCCGATCGGTGGCGAGTAGCTGTTCTCCATGCGCGCGATGTCCTGGAGCGTGGCGCCCTTGCGCATGGCAAACGCGAGGAAGTCCGCCCGCTCCTTGAGGTTCTCGCCGCCCACCATCGCGCAGCCAAGGAGCCGGTGCGTCTTGGGGTCGGCAAGAAGCCGCACACGGATCCGCATCATGGACGGGTGGTAACGTGCCCGCGAGTACCCCTCCGCCTCCCCTAGGACGAACGGGATGCCCATCGCCTCGGCGAGCGTCTTTGTCAGGGCCACGCCCCCGATCTGGACGGTGCCAGCCACCATCGCCCACGGTCCGTAGACGGGCTCGTAGTTCCGGTCGGCACCGGCGGCGTTTGCCCCCGCGACGCGCCCCATCGCCACGGCATGGGTGGCGGTGAGGCCCCGGATGGGGATGCCCGCGATTCCGTGCGGCACCTCCGTGCAGTCGCCCGCGGCAAACACCCCGCCCTCGCTCGTCCGCATGCGGTCGTCGACGACGATCCCGCCCGTCGAGCCTAGCCGCAGGCCGATCTGCTTCGCGATGCGCGTGTTCGCGTGCGTCTTTGTCGCGAAGATCACGAGGTCCGCGGGGATCGACCCGGCGCTGGTACGCACCGCAGCTACGCGGCCGTTCGGGCCGCCCTCGATCGCCTCGACCTTGGTACCGAGCCGCACGTTGACGCCGAGCCCATCGAGGGACTGCTGGACCCGTTTCATGAAGTCGGGGTCGGAGTACTCGGCCATCAGCCATGGCTCGTCGTCGACGAGGTGCGTGTCGATCCCCCGTTGGGCAAACCCCGTCGCCATCTCGATGCCCAGGGGGCGGCCCTTGATGACAACTGCGCGCTTCACCCGGTCCAACTCCTTGTCCAGGGCCATGGCGGCGCGCAGGTTCTTCACGAAATGGACTCCCTCGAGGTCGGCGCCGGGAATCGGCGGCCTCTCGTATTGGAAGCCGGTGCAAAGGACGATCCGGTCGAAGCGGATGTCCTCGCCCCCCACCTTGGCTACGCGGTCCTTGAAGGACACGGACTGGACCGCGGTCGATGTCCGCAGGTCGATGCCCTTCTCTCGGTAGTGCTCCGGCCCGTGCATCAGGAGGCCGTCGAACGCCGGGATCTCCCGGCCCAACACCATGGGGATCGCACAGGGGCTGTAGGCGACGTCCTCGAACTCGGTGGCGACGGTTACATCCGCGCTCGGGTCGGTCTCCCGGGCCGTCGAGGCCGCAGTGATCCCGGCCGGCCCCCCACCCACGACCAGGATTCGCATATGGAGGACCCCCGCGGGCCAAGTCACCGCCCGGCGGGGAATTAGCGGTTTCGCCCGCGTTGCCGTGCCTTTGCTATCATGGGCCCACCTCCAACCCACGGGGAAACGCGGGCCGACAAGCACCTGGGGGGGAGGTGCGCGAAAACTGGGGGTCAGGCCGCCAGCGGCGATAGCATCTGGACGAGCTGCGCCTTGGGGGGGAGGCCGACGACCTGGTCAAGGAACCGCCCGCCTCGAAAAACGAGGAGCGTGGGGATGCTGTTGATCCGGAACTGTCGGGCTGTGCGGGGGTTCTCGTCTGTGTTGAGTTTGGCAAAGGCGACCTTCCCCGCCCACTTGGCGGCGAGCTCGTCGATGATGGGCGCCATCGAGCGGCACGGGCCGCACCAGGGTGCCCAACAGTCCACCACTACGGTCTCATGAGAGCGAACGAAGTGCGCGAAATCTGCGTCCGTCACCACGACGGGCGTGTCGGGTGCCGGTTGGCCGGCGGAGCGCTGGAGGGCCTCTAGCTTGCTGCGGCGGATGGCCTCCAGCTCAGAGTCGGTTTCGGACACAGGCAACGGCCGCCTCACACCGGACCCGGCAGATGAACCTAGCGTGCGATCCACGAAGGTGCCCTCGAATACCTCACGCTCCGCCGCGCCGGCCGGGCGGCCCGCTCGAGCCGGCGGCGCGGGGCCGCTGCCCGGCCGTCCCTGCGAACGGCTCGAGGAATGCCTCCAACCGCCGCCGGGTGAGTGCTCCGTGCCGACGCGCCGATTCCCGGCCCCCGTGCGTGATGATTATGGTGGGCAGCACCGTCACATTCCACCGGTCGCGCGCCTCGGGCGACCGGTCCAGGCTCACCCGGACGAACGCGATGTCCCCCCAGAACTGCAGCGCCAACTCGTTGACGAGCGGTTTCATCTTCAAGCACGGGGCGCACCACTCGGCCCAGAACTCCAGGCACGTGACTGGAAACTTCTTCACGAGGTGCTGGGCCGCTTCGCTGCTAGCCTCGATCGGCTCGCGGGGAAATGCCATCCCCTGGCGCGCCAACCGCCCGACGCGGTGGTAGCGTTCGATCTTGCGCCTACGGACGCGTGCCAAATCCCCCGCGCCCTTGGGAGTTTCTGGGGCCATCGAACCACATCCCGAAGGAGCGCCCAATCTAATGAGCCATGCCCTTTGGGGGCAAACCTGGGCACTTGCGGCGCTTGCGTCCCGGCATTCTCGAAATCTTCAAATGGCCTGCGGCGGGTCTCGGCGCGGGGCAACCGATTGAGCCCGCGATTGATTCTGTCCGCCTGCGCGGTGTTCCTTGCGGCCCTCATGGTGGCTCCCAGCGCCGCCGCCATCGGCGACCCGTTGGACGTGCACGTGGTTTCCCTGCGGCACGTGGATGTCTCGGTGGCCCTCGAGGCGCCCGGCACGTCGGGGGACGCCTTCCGGGCGGCTCTTGACGCCGACGAGAGTGGGGAGGTAAGCGGCGAGGAATACGCCGTCTATGTGAGCGCCATGGAACTGTCCGTGTTCGCGCCGGTCCCCACCCCCATCGAAATGCACGCGCGCGTGTGGCAGTTGGAGAACGACACGGGTGCGGCTCCCTTCACGGCGGCCGGCCGGTTCCTCATCGGTGAATTCGTGCTGGCCCAGCTCCCGGCGTTCCGGATGGAGGTCGCCATGGACGGGGTCGACGGGCAGGGCCGAGTCACGTATTTTGTGCTGATGGGCCTTGCCGGCCCGGTCCTGTCGAATGCGTCGGTCCACGGGACCGTCACGTTGCGTTTCCAGTGGGAGCACGCGTTTGCCTCCTACGA
>CBEUCC010000064.1:0-14100 GCA_965541515.1 uncultured Thermoplasmata archaeon | reverse complement strand
CGTTCCTTCCACTCGTCGAAGAACCGCTGCGCCGTCTTGGGCAGGTCCTCCTGTGAAACCGAGAACGGCGCGGCGGTTTCCTCGAGCAGGTGCCGCACACGCTGGCCCTCCTCGACCGACGAGAGCCCCGCGCAGTATACCAGCCGCTCGACACCGTCGGCCACACGCTCGCCCCGCTTGATGCGGATCGAGCCCACCTGTCCTGTGCGGAAGAGGTGCGTCCCGCCGCAACACTCGGCATCGGTGTCCTTGATCGTTACCACGCGGATGGTGCCCCCTTCGGGCACGCCGCCTTGGAAGATGCGGATGCCGTAGAGGCGCTCGGCCTCGTCGCGCGCAAGCATGAGGGCCTCCACGGGCAGGTCCGCCAGGACGATCTCGTTTGCCCTGCGCTCGACCGCGTCGATGTCCGCGCGTGACAGCCTCCGGAAGTGCGTGATGTCGATGCGGGCCTCGCGCTCCGCCTTCTGCGTGCCGGTCTGCCAGGCGTGGGGCCCCAGGACCTGGATCGCGGCCGCCAGGGTGATGTGCGTTGCCGTGTGGTGGACGGCGTGCGCGAGCCGCCGGACACGGTCGACGCGCCCGACGATCTCCGCGCCCTGAGGGAGCGGTCCACCTTCCACCGTGTGGACGACGGCGTCGCCCTCCTTCGTCACGTTGACCACTCGCCAGCTGCGCTGACCGGCCTCGATCGTCCCGTGGTCTGCCGGCTGTCCCCCGCTCTCCGCAAAGAACTCGGTCTCGTCGAGGATGACCTCGTTGTCGCGCGACCACCGCACCTTGGCTTCGAACGTCTCAGGGGAAAGCGGTCCCTGCCTGGTGTAGTAGAGCTGGCGCGTCGCCGGGACACCGAACTTGCGGGGCCGCTTCTTCTCCTGGCGCTCCCCGGCCGAGCGCTCGGCGACGATCGTGAGGAACGCGTCGGGGACCTCTACCTCGACGCCCTGGGCCGACGCCGCCTCCTGCACCGTCGACGGCTGGATCCCGTGCGTGTTGTAGAACTCGATCAGCGTTTCGAGCGGGACCGTCTGCCTGCCGCCCTGGGCGAGGTACTGGCCGACCATGCGTTTGCCTTTCTGGGCGCTTTGCCCTGCCCGTATGATCTCCAGCGCGAGGACCTCCTCGATGTATGCCGCCCGGTCAGGCAATTCCCGCTCGCGGCGCAGGCGCTGGAACTGGACAAGGCAGAGGGCCGGGAGCTCCTGCCCCGCCTTGAGGCCGAGCGCCTCAAGGTGGCGCGCCGTCTTCCGGATAAGCAGGCGCGCGAGGTACCCCGCCTTCACATTGGAGGGGACGATCCCGTCGGCAAGGAGCAGGGGGATGGTCCGCGTGTGCTCGGCGATCGCGAAGACGGCCTCGAGGGGCTCCATCATCCGCTCCAGCTCCTCGACGCTAGTCTTGACGCCGGCACCTCCAAGGGCCCGCGCCACCTGGGCGCGCAGGTCCCGCAACTTTGCCTTCGTGTCGACGCTCATGGCACCCGCCAAGCGGGCATGGCGGGCCACCACCTCGGCCGTGTGCGGGTCCTTGAGGTCGATCCCCAGCTGCGCCTTTGCGAGCAAGCCCTCGACGACCTCTGGGTAGAGGGCCTGGTAGATGTTCGCCGTCCCTGTCGAGGCCCAGAGGAAGCGTTCCAGCCCGTAGCCCGTGTCGACGATCCGCATGGGCATCTCGCGGTACTTCGACCCGCCAAGGGCAAACTCCCCCTCCGGGTCCTGCTCGAGAAACATGAACACGAGCGTCGCAAGCTCGATGCCGCCGGCCATTACCTCGAGCGCCGGGCCGGCGTTGCCCCCGCCGAACCAAGGGTTCTCCTTGTACGTGACGGCCTCGCGTTCCACGCCGTACTTCGCGAGGTACTCGTCGCACAGCTCCACCGTTCGCTCCTTCCAATAGACCTCGGGGTCGCCCTCTCGGTTGAACGCATGGTGCGCCATCATCTCGAACGCCGTAAGGTGGCGGCCCGACCGCCCGACGCTGTCGAGGTCGGTGAGGCGCACGCAGGGCTGTGAGATGGTCAGCGGGTTGGCGGGGGGCGCCACCGTCCCCGAGGTCACGTGCGGCTGGAAATCCGCGATCGACGCGGTCGTGAGGTAGATGTCGGTGCGCCACCGCGCGATCACCGGGAACGGAGTGACCCGCGTGTGCCCCCTCGCTTCGAAGAAAGAGAGGAAGTCTTCACGCATCCCCTTCAGAGTGAACTTGCGTGGCGTGATTGGGCTCCCGATGAACGAATACTCAACGCAGGGGTTGTCGCCACAGCGTTCCCGATCGGGGTCGACCGTCCAGAAGGGCGAGCCGCAGGCAGTGCAGGCGCGCCGCTTGAACCCCTCGCGCTCAAAAAATTCCAGCCGTAGCTCGTCGTCGAGTGACCCGGGGCCGCGCGCTGCCGCGCCTCCAGCCTGCGTCCTGGACGGCAAGTCGATCCCCATCGCGCAGGAGGGGACGTGCCCGCAATAACCCTTCGTGTAAGGGGCTGGCCAGGGCCGGCGCGCGCCCGACCAGGACCGCGCGCGTCATTGCGCCGGGATCTCGGCGATGAAGTTTGTCCCTTGTCGCCAGTCGCCCGGGGTGCGGCTCTCAACCCGGACGGAACCGCCCACCCGTTCGACCAGGAACTTGCTGATCGAAAGGCCGATCCCGGCGCCGCGGTCGCCGACGCGCAGGGCGCCGGGTCAGCCGCCTTTCCCCGCCTCCGGGGCGTTCCCGCCGGACCGGGAGTCGGCCCGCTTGGCGTCGAGCCGCCGGAGGCGGCCCTCAAGAGAGAGGACGCGATCGCGGGCTTCGGCCAGGAGTTCGTCGAACATGCCTTCCCAGTTCGTCTCCTCGCGGTGCGACTTGGCGTGGGCCACGCGGCGCGTGAGGAACGGGTATAGATTGTTCTCTTTCTCGTGGCCGCAGTGCTCGCACTTCCAGAAGCGGACCGAGGCCTCGGCCTTGTACTCGTTGCGGCAGTCCCCGCAGATGATGATAATCTCCATCGGCAGGCCATGCGCGCGGCTTTTCCATGAACCTATGGGGCGTGCCCGGCCGCCCGGTCGAGTTGCTCACCATAGACCGAGAGGGCGGTGTCGCGCTCGACCCAGCGCCTGGCCGCGGCCGGCAGGAGCCGGAGCGCTCGGACCTTCTCGGCGTAGTGGCTCTCCCGACCAAATCGGTCGGATCCGAACATGACCTTCTCCGCCGGGAGGTTGCGCGCTGCCCACTTGAGGAGCGTGGCCAGTCCGGTGGCCGTCTCGGCGTCGAGCAGCCCCGGCAATTGCGCGAAGACGCGGGGGTAGCGCAGGAGGCGCTTGAGGGCCGTACGGTTGCGCGCACTGGTCACGCCAAGGACAAGCGGCAGGTCCGGGAAGGCGTCGGCGAGCGAGGCGAAGGCGTCGGGGTGCGAGAAGGTCGACGCATCGAAGACGAGTTGGACGGGTAGGCCCGCATCGTCGCACGCCTGGAAGGCCGGCGTCAGCCGCTCGTCGTCCGGTCGCATCCGGAAGACGGAGAGCATCGCGCGCGCGCCGACGATCGAAGGGTCGTGCGCGGCTGCGCGCACGTTGTCGGCGCTCCACGCGGCGCGGTTCGGTTGGATGTGTATCTGGGCCGCCACCCGCCGCCGGTGGCGCGCCAGGCCCGCCGGGACGCTCCCCACGAGGTCATCTTCGTGGGTCACAAACATCGTGCCGATGGCGCGATCCACGCCCGCGCGGTCCATGTCCTGCACGAGCGCGTCCAGGCTCGCGTCGATGTCGTCCGGCAGGAAGTTCTGACGCAGGAATACCGGCGAGATCACGAACACATGCGTGTCGATGATGCCCGCTGCCTGGGTTCGTCGCCGCTTGCCCCTCGCCATGGGTCTCCGCCGGGGGTTACACCCGACGGGGTGCGCCAAAAGCGTTGCGACGAGCCCAAACCTCATACCCGGGGTGGGCCTAGCGCTGTCCCCACGCGAGAACGACGATGAAACAAGAGATAACCGCCCTTGGGATCGAGGGCACGGCCCACACGGCGGGTGTCGGCGTCGTACGCGGGCCGGCCGGCGGGCCGTTCGAGGTGTTGGCCAACCGGGTCGACATGATGCGGCCGCCCAAGGGGGGCATCCACCCGCGCGAGGCGGCCGAGCACCATGTGGAGGTCTTCCCGCCCCTGCTCAAGGCCGCTCTGGCCGACGCCAGCGTATCGCCACGCGACCTGGACGCCGTCTGCTTCTCCCAAGGGCCGGGCCTTGGCCCGTGCCTGCGTACGGCCGCGACCACGGCGCGGGCGTTCGCGTACGCCGGCGGCCTCCCGCTCGTCGGCGTAAACCACTGCGTGGCCCACCTAGAGGTGGGGCGCGTGCTCACAGACGCGGTCGACCCGCTCCTGCTCTACGCCTCCGGCGGCAACACCCAGATCATCGCCTACGCGAAGGGGCGCTACCGCGTATTCGGAGAGACGCTCGACATCGGGCTCGGGAACATGCTGGACAAGTTCGGCATCCAGGCGGGGATGACGTTCCCCGCCGGACCGCAGATCGAGGAGGTCGCATCGCGCGGAGACCGGTACCTGCCGCTGCCCTATTCGGTGAAGGGGATGGACCTGGCCTTCTCCGGCGTGCTCACCGCCGCGCTGGCGATGCTCAAGCGGGGCGAGCGCCTAAAGGACCTCTGCTATTCCCTGCAGGAGACCTGCTTCTCGATGCTGTGCGAGACGACCGAGCGCGCGCTCGCGCACACCCACAAGGACGAGGTGGTCATTGGCGGGGGCGTTGCGCAGAACCGGCGCCTCCAGGAGATGGCGGACACCATGTGCAAGGAACGCGGAGCAGAGCTCTTCGTCCCCCCCCGCGCGCTGCTGCCCGACAACGGGGCGATGATCGCACTTGCAGGGGCGCTAGAGTTCGGTGCGTCGGGCGCGGTCGCGCTCGAGGCGACGGGTGTGCGCCAGCGATACCGGACCGACCAGGTGAAAGTCTCCTGGAGGGACTAGTCCCATGGAGCCGGACGCCCCCCACCGCCCCGGCGAGCGCATCTACCAGGGCGCCGAGGCGACGATCGAGGCCGGCCTCTTCATGGGCCGGCTGGTGGTGTTCAAGCGCCGGCACCCCAAGGGCTACCGCATCGAGGAACTCGAGGCGACAATCACCAAAGCGCGGATGCGCAACGAGGCACGGCTGATCCGCCGCGCGCGGGCTGCAGGGGTGGCCGTGCCCTCCGTCCTGGCAGTCGACCCAGCAACCCAGACACTCGTCCTCGAGTACCTCGGGCCCAACGCACTGCGCTCGACCTATGACAGCCTGCCGCCGGCCACGCGCCGCCGGGTCGCGCGGGAGGCCGGCCGTGCCGCCGGCCGGCTCCACCGGGCCGGCGTGGCCCACGGCGACCTCACGACATCCAACATGATCGTTCGCGGGGGCCGCGTGCACCTCATCGACTTCTCGCTAGGCCGCGTTGTGGACGACATCGAGGATCTCGCCGTCGACCTCAAGGCGTTCAAGGACTCGTTCAGCGCGACACACGTCGACCACAGCCGAGATTTCCTGCTCGTCCTGCAGGGGTACGCAGAATTGATGGGGGAGCGGGCCAACCAGGTGATCGCACAGATCAGCCGCATCGAACGGAGGCGACGCTATGCCTAGCCGAAAACCCCGCGACCGCCGCCTGTCCATGGTGACTGCCAATCCCGGAAAGGTCCGCGAATTCCGGGCTTCGCTGCGCGGGCTCCCCGTCGACCTGCACCAGGTCCGGCGCCCATACCACGAAATCCAGGCGGAGACCCTCGAGGAGGTCGCGTCGTTTGGCGTCCAGGAGGTGGCCGGCGAGATCAAGGGCGACTTCTTCGTCGAGGACTCCGGGCTTTTCGTTGAATCGATGCGGGGTTTCCCCGGCGTGTACTCCGCCTTCGCCATGCGGACCATCGGGGTGGAGGGCGTCCTGCGGCTGCTGCGCGGCGCGGACGACCGCCGTGCCACGTTCGCCTCGGTCATCGGGGTCTCCTTCGCAGGTGAGACGCACCTGTTCCGGGGCGAGTGCCCGGGGACGATCACCCGGACGGCCCAGGGCCACAGCGGCTTCGGTTTCGACCCGATCTTTCTCGCGCGGGGGGCCAAGGTCACGTTCGCGGAGATGGCGGTCGAGGAAAAGCTGCGGTTTTCCCACCGCGGCAAGGCCTCGGCCAAGTTCCGCCAGTTCCTCGGCCGCAGGCTCGGCGGAAGCCGCACACGCTAGCCGTCCGTCCCCCGCACAGGGGGGGGGCCCCCGGCCACCTCCGCGGGCCGCGGCCGGGCCCCCCCGCGAGCTTTCTCCTCAATTCCCCGGATGAACGGGGTCTTGGCCCCCGTGTAGGCGTCGCGGTCCGCCGGAAAGCGCGCCGCAAGCTCCCGCTTGAGCTTGCCGTACGCGTCGCGATCCTTCGGGTGCGCGCGCAACCAGTCACGGAAGAGCAGGTGGCGCTCGTAGAACCCGGAGGCCGTCTCGACCGCGTGCACATTGAAGGCCGAGGGCTGCCCGAGGTCGGCGGGCGTCCGGAACAGGCGGCGCTCGGGGAGCGTGTCCTCGTACTTGGCGAGATAGGCGTACCCGAGCTTCTCCATGCGGGGGATGACGCGCGGCGCGTCCGACAGCCGGTAGAGACCCAGCAGGATGTCGATCGTGGGCTTGGCGGGCAGCCCTTGGACGGCCGTGCTCCCGACATGTTCGACCGCAAGCGCGTAGGGCACGAGCCCGCGGGTCAGCCGGCGGCGCTCCGCCGCGAACATCTCGGGCCACCGCGGGTCCGGCTCAACGAGGATTACCGGAAGGGACATCGGCGTCGCGCGCAGCCCCAGGGGCCGCCCGGACTTAACGAATTCGTTCGGATGCCGCCCTCGGGGCGCCTGAGGGCGTGCCCACACAACCCTAATAGCCCGATCCCGATCCGGGCGTCCCCTGGTGATCGGTGCCGTGAAAGAGGACATCGTCATAGCGCAGGAAGCCAAGTTACGGCCGATCATCCAGGTCGGCCAAGAACTGGGCCTGCGAGCCGAGGAACTGGAGACGTTCGGTGGCGACAAGGCGAAGATCTCACTTGGCGTGCTCGACCGACTAAGCGCGGAGCCGGACGGACGGCTGGTCCTTGTGACGGCGATCACGCCGACCCGCGCCGGCGAGGGCAAGACAACCACCGCCGTCGGGCTGGGTCAAGCTTTGCCCAAGGTCGGCGCCAAGGGCGTCATCTGCATTCGCGAGCCGTCGCTTGGCCCCACGTTCGGGATCAAGGGCGGGGCTGCGGGCGGCGGCTACTCGCAGGTCGTTCCGATGATCGACATCAACCTCCACTTCACCGGCGACATCCACGCAATCACGGCCGCGAACAACCTCCTGGCAGCGCTCGTGGACAACCACCTCCACCAGGGAAACCAACTGCGGATCCACCCCAAGCGCGTGAACTGGAAGCGGTGCCTGGACATGAACGACCGCGCGCTGCGCGAGATCGTGGTGGGTCTCGGGAGTCCCGGGTCGGGCGTGGCGCGTCCGGACGGGTTCACGATCAGCGCTGCCTCGGAAGTCATGGCGATCTTGGCCCTTGCGCGCGACATGGCCGACCTGAAGGCGCGGCTAGCGCGGATCGTCGTGGGGTTCGATGTCGACGGCAAGCCGGTGACCGCCGGCCAGTTGAAGGCGGAGCAGGCGATGGCCATCCTGCTGAAGGACGCCCTCAAGCCGAACCTCGTCCAGACGCTCGAGCACACGCCCGCGATCGTCCACGCGGGGCCATTCGGGAACATCGCGCACGGGACGTCGAGTTTGATTGCGACACGAATCGGGCTCAAGGTCGCGGACTACGTGATCCAGGAGGCCGGGTTTGCCGCCGACCTCGGCGCCGAGAAGTTCTTCGACATCTTCTGTGAATCGGCGGGCCTCAAGGTGCACGCATGCGTAATCGTGGCAACCGCGCGCGCCCTGAAGATGCACGGCGGAGTCGCTAGGCCCAACCTCGACCACGAGGACCCCCAGGCGATCAAGCGGGGGATTGCAAACCTCGAGCGGCACGTCGACAACCTGAAGAAGTTCAACGTGCCCATCGTTGTGGCGATCAACCGGTTTCCGAATGACACGAAGAAAGAGCTCGATGTGATCGAGCAGTACTGCCGGGACGCTGGCGCGTCCTTTGCGGTCAACACCAACTTCGAGCAGGGGGGCGAGGGTGCGGTCGACCTGGCCAAGAAGGTCGTCGCCGCGGCCGACGCGAGCGACGGCCAGTCGCGCGCGATCTACGACCGGCAATGGCCGATCAAGCGGAAGATCGAAACGATCGCGCGGGAGATCTACCGTGCGGGGTCCGTGAACTACACGCCGGAGGCGGAGGAGATGATACGGGCGCTGGAGGCCAGTGGCTACGGGACCCTCCCGATCTGCATGGCAAAGACGCAGTCCTCCATCAGCCACGACCCCAACCTGATTGGCGCGCCGGAGGGATTCGAGTTCCCCGTGCGCGAACTCCGACTCTCGGCCGGTGCGGGGTTCATCGTCGCTGTCGCGGGGAACATCATGTTGATGCCGGGGCTGCCCAAGGTGCCGGCAGCCTCCGGCATGGACATCGCCGACGACGGCACGATCTCTGGGCTACGGTGAGACCCGGGAAGGGGGTACGCGATTCGTGGGTCAGGACTCGATCACGCTCGAGAACATGGCGTTCTACGGCTTCCACGGGTCGGACCCGAGCGAGAGCAAGCTCGGCGGCCGCTTCTTTGTGGATGTAGAGCTCGTCACAGACCTCTCGGGGCCCGGGAAGAGCGACCGCCTGGAGGACACGGTCAACTACGAACACGTCTACCGGATCATCCGGGAGCACGTGGAGGGCAAGCGTTTCAACCTGCTCGAGGCGCTCGGCCAGCGGATCGCCGACAGGGTGCTTGGCGACTTCCCCACGGTCACGCGCGTGACGGTGCGCGTTCGCAAGCCGTCGGTCCCCATCCGCGGCATCCTCGACTACACGGAGGTCGAGATTGTCCGAGACCGCGCGTAACGCGCGGAGTTGACGCAAGGGCTCATATGAGCGGCGCGCGAGGGGGTGCCGTGGTCAAGCGCGCGATTCTCCGGTACGGCGACGGCGGCTACACATTCGACCCCCAGGCCGAGATGGCCGAGGAGGCCATGCTCCATGTCGAGATCAACGAGACCGCGTCCTTTGACGTCATCGTTTCCCCGCAGAACCTCGAGCCGTTCGTGTACGGGTACCTCCTGTGCGAGGGGTACATCACCAGCCCCAAGGAGGTCACGTCCCTCCACCTCCATGAGAAGGACAAGATCGCGCGCGCGGACGTGGTGGTCGACTCTCCGCGGGTCAAGACGCTTGCGTTCAGGCGCAACTACAACATCATCTGGACGGAGTGTGGCACGGCCGAAGCCTTCTATCGCATGCTCGGCGAGAAAGTCCCCCAGATCGTATCCGACGTCGCCATCTCACCAGAAACCATGTTCCGGTGCTTCCGCATGCTCTCGGAGCGGGACGACGCCTACAGGCGCACGGGCGCCTACCACTACGCGTTCCTCTTCGACCCGGGTACGAGCAAGGTGCTCGTCTACGACATGGACATTGGGCGACACAACGCGATCGACAAGGTCGTGGGGCTTGCCATCACGAACGGGATCGACCCCACGCGGGCGGCGCTCTTCTCAACCGGCCGCATCACCATTGACATGGTGCTCAAGGCGGCCCGCGCCCGCATCCCGATCGTGATCTCGCGGTCGGCACCCCTCGACAAGGCGGCCGAGCTCGCCCAGCTCTTCGACATGACGCTCGTCGGGTTCCTCCGCACGAGCCGTTTCAACATCTACGCGGCGCCGCACCGGATCGAAGGCGCCCCCGGGCTCCCCGAGGGCAAGCACTCCGTTACCGTGTACGGGTGAGGCGCGGGGTGGGCCGATGGAGATCCTGCCGCTCCGTCTGCCGCGCATCGAGCGCCGGGGCGTCCTGTGGGCCGCCCTCTCGGGGGCGCTGCGCAGCGCCGGAGGGGCACATAACGGCGACATCCTCGCCGTGACCTCGAAGGTTGTCGCCGTCGACGAGGGAAAAGTCGTGGACCTCTCGCAGGTGCGCCCTACGAAACGGGCCCGCGAGCTTGCCCGCAAATCCGGGCTCGACCCCGCGTTCGTGCGGCTCGTCATCGACGAGGCGGACCGTGTTCTTGGCACGGTCCCTGGCGCGGTTCTCACGCTGAAGTCGGGGATGCTCGTGGCAAACGCCGGCGCCGACCGATCGAACGCCCCCCCGGGGCGCGCTGTCCTGTGGCCGGCCTCCCCGTGGACGTCCGCAGAGCGGTTGCGGCGACACGTGGCGCGCCAGTCGCGCGGCGCGGTGGGCGTCGTGGTGACGGACTCGCACTGCGAGCCCCTACGCCTCGGGACAAGCGGCGTGGCCCTGGCGTGTGCCGGTTTCCTCCCGGTGGAGGACGTGCGCGGCCGGCTCGACCTCTTCGGCCAGTCGATGCGCGTCACGCAGCGCGCCGTCGCAGACTCGGTTGCCTCCGCGGCGGTGCTCGCGATGGGAGAGGTGGACGAGTCGACGCCGGCGGCGCTCGTCCGGGGTTCGGGCGTGGCGACCTTCGCGCGGCGGCTCACGCCGAGGGAGCGCGAATCCGCGCAAATCTCGGTCGACCGTGACCTATTCGCGCCGGTCTACAGGCCGTCGTTTTCCCAAGGGGCGGGAGGGCGGCGTTCGAAGTAGAGGTTGGCACGCGACCGCCCACTCCCGACCCTTTAAATGCCGCCGCGAGCGATAGTCGCGCGAAATTCAGCGGCCGATAGTCCGTGCTGCGGGACTGGTCGGGTCGCAGGCAATCGCCTGCACCGGCCGGCCCCATGGGGGGACCGGCCAGTCATCGATTTGGAGGGAACTGCCTGGAGGTCACTGTCGACGGCGAGGTCGTGGAGGTCCCCGAGGGGTCCACCATCCTTGAAGCGTCAAGACGCGCGGGCAAGTACGTCCCCACCCTGTGTTACCACCCCCAGATGGACCCGGTCGAAAAGTGCCGCATGTGCCTGGTGGAGGTCGAGGGTTGGCCGCGCAGGGCCCCCGCCTGCTTCACGAAGGCACACGACGGGATGGTCGTGGCCACCGACACGGAGGCGCTGCGGGCCTCGCAGAGGCAGAACGTCGAGCTCAATCTCCGCGACCACGACCTCACTTGCTGGGCCTGCGAGCAGGACGGGATGTGTGGACTCCAGGACGTGATGTACAAGCTCGGCATCAAAGAACCCCGGCACGGGACGCTCACCCCCGAGCGCAGGCGCCCGATCACGAAGGACAACCCGTTCATTCAGATCGACCACAACCGGTGCATCATGTGCGCGATGTGCATCAAGGCGTGCGACGACGTCCAAGTGCAGGGCGTGCTGGCCATCAAGGGCAAGGGCCGGGAGGCCCTGCTCCTGCCCAAGAACAACACGTTCGACGATTCGGGTTGCGTCTACTGCGGCCAGTGCGTTGCGGTGTGCCCGGTGGAGGCGCTCCAGGAGGTCGATGCGGTTGGGAAGGGGCGCGACGCCGAGTTCGAACACATCCCGGTCGTGTGCGTGTACTGCGGCGTGGGCTGCCGGTTCGACCTCGCGACCAAGGGCGGCCAGGTGATCAAGATCCAGACCCGGGCCGAGTATGAGCCGAACGGGATCTCGACGTGTGTCAAGGGGAAGTTCGGCTACAAGTTCATCGCGGACAAGCGCCGCCTCACCGTCCCCCTGATCAAGGAGGACGGTAAGTTCCGGGAGGCCTCATGGGACGAGGCACTCGACCTCATCGCCCGGCGGCTCGGCGAGGTGCGCGACAAGTACGGGGGACGGGCGATCGGGACGCTGGCGTCCTCCAAATGCACGAACGAGGAGAACTACGTCTTCCAGAAGTGGGTCCGTGCCGCCCTGAAAACGAACACCGTCGACACCTGCACGCGGCTTTGCCACTCGTCCTCAGTGGCCGCTCTGCGCAGAGCGCTTGGCTCCGGGGCCGCGACGGGTAACATCCCGGACATCCAAGCATCGGACGTGCTCCTCATCTCGGGGTCGGACACGACCGTCTCGCATCCCGTGATCGGCACGCGCATCAAGCAGGCGGCAAAGGCGGGCTGCAAGCTGGTCGTCGTCGACCCCCGGCGGGTCGAGATCGCCACATACGCCCACCTCTACCTACAGCCGAAGCCTTCGACCGACATCGCGTGGCTAAACGGCCTCCTCCACGTGATCATCCGGGACGGCCTCGTTGACCAGGCCTTTGTCGATAGCCGGACGGAGGGCTTCGAGGCTGTCAAGGAAGCCGTCAAGGAGTACACGCCCGAGAAGGTCGAATCCGTGACCGGCATCCCTGCGGCGGACCTCGAAGAGGCGGCGCGGGTCTACGGCCAAGCCAAGAACGCCACGATCTTCTGGTCGATGGGGCTCTCCCAGTCGACGCATGGTGTCGACAACGTGCTGGCTGTCATCAACCTCGCGCTGGCGTGCGGGCAGTTTGGCCGACCTGGCGCCGGGCTACACCCGCTGCGCGGCCAGAACAATGTCCAGGGGGCGAGCGACTTTGGGGCGCTCCCGGACACGTTCCCCGACTACCAGGACGTCACTAAGCAGGCCAATTGGGAGAAGTTCGAGAAGGCCTGGGGCGTCCCGCTCGACCGCCAGCTCGGCCTGAAGTCGACGCAGATGCTCGATGCAATGAACGAGGGGAAGCTGCGGGCTATGTACATCATGGGCGAGAACCCGCTCCTCTCGGACGCGGACCTGGATCACTCGCGCAAGGCGTACAAGAAACTGGATTTCATGGCCGTCCAGGACATCTTCATGACGGAAACGGCGGAGTTGGCCGACGTCGTCCTCCCGGCGGCCGCCTGGGGCGAGAAGGAGGGGACGTTTTCCAACACCGAGCGCCGTGTCCAGATCACACGCGGTGGCCTCCCACCGCCCGGCCAGGCCCGCCTGGACTGGCAGATCATCTCTGATATCTCAACGCGGATGGGCTACCCGATGGAGTTTGCAGGCGCCGAGGAGATCTTCAACGAGGCGGTGACGCTCATGCCGCAGTTGGCCGGGATGAGCTACCCGCGGCTCGAGGAGGCCGGCCTCCTGTGGCCCTGCCCGACGCCCGGCCACCCGGGGACTCCCAACCTCTACGAGGATTCGTTCCCGGTGGGCCGGGGCAAGTTCGTGCCCGTCAAGCACCGGCTCGGGGTGGAGGTGCCCGACCGCCAGTACCCGCTCGTCTACACGACGGGGCGGACGCTCTTCCAATGGCACACGGGCTCGGTCACGCGTAAGACGGACCTCGAGCTCGCAGCCTCCGAGCCCGTCGCGGAGATCAACGCGGCAGACGCGGTGGCGGCCGATGTTCGGGACGGTGACTGGGTGTGGGTGGAGACCCGCCGCGGGAAGATCAAGTGCCGCGCGGCCCTGACGGACAAGGTCCCGGAGGGCGTCGTGTTCGTGCCGTTCCACTACAGCGAGGCGGCGGCGAACCAGCTGACACCGACCTACAGCGACCCCGTTTCGGGGATCCCCGACTTCAAGTTCTCCGCCGCACGCATCAAGCTTGCGGAGCGCGGCGAGGCCGGGCGCAAGGTCTGGGGTTGGGAGCGGATGGCCCACGAGTCGCGGGCGAAGGGGTAGGGAAGCGCGGCCCGCCGCCGTTTTCGTCGTGCCGATCCCCCAACGAACGGGCGTCCTTGGAAGCAACCGTTATAGCCAGGCCCCACGTAGTCGCCTCCGTGCGCAAACAGGCCGCCGCCATCGCCCTTGTCATCGTCTTCTCGACGACCGCGTGGGTCGCTCCCGCTACGGGGACGCAGGACGGCCCACCGCTCGGTGAGCCGTCCCTAGCCCAGGACCCGCTGGCCGCCGTCGGCCCCCTCATCCCCCGCCCCCCCATCATTGACACCCACGTCTACCACCGCTACCCCGACCTGACGGAGGAACTCCAGGATCTCGCCTCGCGGTACCCCGACGTCTCGCAGCTCACGTCGATCGGCCGCTCGGTGGACGGCCGAGACCTCTGGCAGATGGAGGTCACGGACTTCGACGTCCCCCCGGAGAGCAAGTACACGATCTACATCGACGGCGGCCACCACGGCAACGAGCAGTTGGGGATGGAGACTGCGCTCCAGATGGTCCATGAAGC
>CBEUCC010000063.1:0-14129 GCA_965541515.1 uncultured Thermoplasmata archaeon | reverse complement strand
CATGTTGGCGGTGGAGGAGCCCGGAACGAGCGCCCCGGCCAGGTTCACGACCTCCGGCTGGAGCGTCGAGGTGGTGATGTACTGGGGGAAGGAGATGAAGCTGTCATTGGTTCCGTCGTTGTCCAGGTCGATGTCGACCTGGAAGTTGAAGATCTTCCCCGTCTCGTTGACGCCGTTGAGGGTCAGGTTGAGCGAAACCGGGAGCGCCGGGTTGTAGGCGGCGGAGATCCGCTTCCAGGAAACGCCGGTCTGCGGGTAGTGGAAGGTCTTGGCGAAGTCCGGCCCACCCGGGTTGATCTTGGTCCATCCGCCGGGCAACTGGGCCGTGAGCTGGCTGAAGTCCAGGAAGAACGGGTCGGGGTTGGTCGGGCTCTCCTCGAACTGCTGGGAGTTGAGGCGCAAAGTGATCGGGATGTCCTCCAGGGCCTGCGGTGTGGGCGCCAAGGTCGGCTCAGGGGACGGGGCGGGCCCGCCGTCGGCGGAGGCGCTCGCGGCCATTGCAACGCTTGCAAACGTGGAGGCGAACATTACTGCGGCAACGAACAGGGTGGGGAGCAAACGCAAGATCAAACACCTCGATCTGGAAGTTGGGGGGCCCTTGCCAGGGGATCGGCTTTGGGCAAAATGATGAGTTCGTTATTTATACGTTCTTGACGGCGACCACCCGCCTGGCAACGACACCCCAACGTTTCGAAAACTGTCCAATTATGGTACCGTTTGAATAATAATGGAGCGCGCTTGAGCCCGGACTCCTTCCCATACCCACGCAAAACGCAACGCAGGCCCGGCCAGCGCTCCGGTCGGGTTGGTAACCCTTAAATGGGGGATGCATAATCGGGCCTTCCTGCCCCCCAACGGAAGGCTTCTCCCTTGACCATGAAACTCTCCCGATTCGAAAAGGCGCGAATCATTGGGGCCCGCTCCCTCCAGATCTCCATGGGAGCCCCGATCATGGTGGACATCCCGGCGGATCTCTACGAGCCCATCAAGATCGCCGAGTTGGAGTTTGACGAGGACGCCATCCCGATCACGGTCCGGCGGGCGCAGGAAATCGACTTCAAGTGGGACTGAGGCAGGGCGGAGGTGAGCCAGTGACCGAGACAGAAATGCAGACGATGAACTCGGAGGGGCTGCTTATCGCCGAGGACGTCTACCTGACGGCGGGCGTCCAGATCGGCACGCAGCAGAAGTCCAAGGATATGCTGCCCTTCATCTTCAAGGTCCGCTCCGACGGGCTCTACATCCTCGATGTGAAGAAGACGGACGACCGGATCCGCGGCGCGGCGGCATTTCTAGCGCGGTTCACTCCCGACCAGGTGCTCGTTACGAGCGCGCGCCAGTACGGCCAGAAGCCGGCAAGGCTCTTTGCCAAACACACGGGAGCCCGGTCGACGGCGGGGCGCTTTGTTCCGGGCTCGCTCACAAACCCGCAACTGCCGACCTTCTACGAGCCGGACGTGATCTTGGTCACAGACCCCACGGCCGACGCCCAGGCGCTGAAGGAGGCCGTGAACATCGGCGTCCCGGTCGTCGGGCTGTGCGACGCCAACAACGAGCACAAGTACGTCGACTATGTGGTCCCGTGCAACAACAAGGGCCGCCGGGCGCTGGCGGTCGTCTATTGGCTGCTGGCACGCGAGGTGCAGAAGGCGCGTGGCCAGATCAAGGAAGACGCCGAGTGGACGGCGACGGTGGACGATTTCGAAGCCACCCTGTAGTCCGAGCGGCCACTCGGCCCGCTCCTCACAAGGGGGCGGCGGCCACCACCGTCCGATGGCGGACGGCCAGCGCCGGCACCCACAGAATGTGTCGGGGCGGCTTCGCGCGCTCACGGAGCGCATGAAGGCGGGCAAGCGCGCGCGACCACTGCCGGCTGGTGAGCGAAGCCTCTTTGGCGCCCTGCCGCCTTCGGGGGAGCGGGTGCACACATCAGGTCCCCCGCCGTCGCCGGCCAGTTCTACGAGGGGACGGCCAGGGCCCTGAAGCGCCAGGTCGAGGCGTCGTACCTGCACAGCGTTGGACCCGGGAGGGCGCCGCCGCGCCCCGGTGCCTGGCCGCCCGGCAACCCGATGGCTTACATCGTCCCGCACGCCGGCTACGTCTACTCGGGGCCGGTGGCGGCCCACGCGTTCCTTGACATGGCCAACCGGGGCGTGCCAGACACGGTCGTCATCATCGGGCCGTCACACCACGCGATCGGGCACGCGGTCGCCGTGTCCATGGAGCCTTGGCAGACGCCGCTCGGGACAGCGCAGGTGGACTTGGAGCTTGCCAAGGAGCTTACAGGCGGTTCCATCGTCCATGCGGACGACGACTTCCAGCGCGAGCACTCGTTGGAGGTGGAGGTCCCGTTCCTGCAGCACCTCCGCCCCGAGGCGAAGATCGTCCCCGTCATCATGCTCGACCAGTCGCTCAAGGCCGCACGGCTGGTTGGCGAGCGCCTGCGTGGCCTCTTTGAGGCGCACCCGGAGCGCTCGTTGGGGCTCCTCGCCTCCACGGACTTTACCCACTACGAGACCCCCGAATTCGCCAAGGAGCAGGACGCGTGGGCACTCCAGGCGATCAGGCGCGGGTCGGCCGAGGAGTTGGACGACGCCGTCCGGGGCAAGGGGATATCGATGTGCGGGCCCGGCCCGACGATGGCGGTCCTCGAGGCGGTTCGGCCGGTGGAGACGCACCTGCTCCGCTACGCCAATTCGGCAGACGCCAGGGTGCACCCCATGCGTGAGGTCGTCGCCTACGCCGCGATCCGCGTGGCGTGAGCGCCGCCGCGAGCCGGCCCGCTACCAGTTCTCCTCGAGCCGCCGGGGCGCCTCGTCGGTCCAGGCCGTGCCCGCCGGGATAGCCGCCGCCGTGAGCCCCGTGCCAGCCGACGCGGCCTGCCCGAGGTAGTCGTGGAACACGCGCAGGTAGAACGAGCGCTGGCGTCGGCCCTCTCCGAGCGCCTCGATGGCGCCGCGCAGCTTCACGACATCCTTCTCGTCCAGGAAACCGCTGATGGACGACTCGGGTGGCGAGAGCCAGACGGGGAAGCTGTCGAACAGTTTGGCCATATGCGTGTCCATTTCGTGGCTTTCGTTGGAGATGTCGCCAAAGAAATCCCAGGCCGTGCCGCCGGCGTCGATTGCCCCCGCGTCCGGCGTGGGGAACGCGGTTTGCCACGGCGACGGCGCAGGGTCGATGACCGCCAAGTCGAGGATGAGTTTGTACGCGTCCCAGCACCACGGCGAGCGGCCCGCGTAGTGGAACACCGCGCGGGCGGCGTCCATCCGCCAGTGCGCCGGGTACGGACCCTCGCCGATGTAGTCGATGCCGCCGCCCATGACCTGTCTCACGAGGCTCGTCGAACGTTCCTCCGCGTCCTTGCGCAGACCCTCGGAGGAGAACGCGTGGTCGACGACCAGCGCCTCCAACGCGTCCACGCGCCTTTGGAACAAAGCGTCCTGGAGGACCTGCACGGCGCGGTGCTCCACGAACTCCCCTCGGAACGGGAACACTACCCACTCAAGGTTCGCCGAGGGCACGGGTCGCGCCCAGGGGGGCGGCCGTAGATCAACGTGCCTGCCGGCTATCGCCGCACTCCCGTACGCTAGCGTGGACGAGGGGCGCTTCTGAGAAGTCCGCGAAGCTCTTGTCGTCCCGGGAAACATACGAGCCTCAAGAGCGGGGCGAGGTCCCTGAGGAAATGGGTGATTGCGGGGTCCTCCTGCTCCTTCCCGGGCACAGCCTCGAGGCTTAGACGGACCGGCATAGAGCCCCGGAAGAGGGGCGGGGGTTCTTGGAGGGTTTGGCCGGCGCCAAAGACAAATGCCGAAGTTGCGCTAGCGGAGTGGTTCCCGTGAAGGTCGTATTCCTGCAGGACCTCTTCGAGGATACGGTGGCGTACTTCAGGGAGGAACTCCCGGAGCACGAACTCGTTTTCCCGCAGTCGGACGACGAGGAGGTACAAGCGCAGGCAGCCCGCGACGCGGACATCCTCGTGGGGTACCGGTTGCCCGCCGCGGTCGCCGCAGCCGCGCCCGACCTGAAGGCGTTCATCACGGGGGCTGCCGGCGTCCACCAGTCAGTGGGCGAGCAACTGCGCGGCCGGCCCGGGGTGCAAGCGGCAAATTCGCACGTGAACGCGCTCGACGTGGCCGAGCACGCGGTCGCGCTCGCACTGGCGGCGGCCAAGCGGATCACGCGGGGCGACCGCGACTTGCGGCGCGGCGACTGGTCGATCCGCCACGACGGGCTCGAGAGCGCGATGGTGACGGGCAAGCGTGTCGTCATCATCGGGTACGGCGCGATCGGTCGGGAGGTTGCGCGGATGCTGCGCGGGTTCGAGGTCGAGGTGACTGGCGTGCGGGCGCGGACGGCGGAGGCGACGCCCGATGACTTGGGGACGAGCGTCATCACGAAGGAGACTATGGCCAAGGCCCTCCGGGGAGCGGACTACGTGTTCGTGGCGGCGCCCGACACGCCCGCCACGCGGGGACTCGTCGGAAAGCCGGAGCTCGACCTCATGAAGGACACGACGGTCCTTGTCAACATCTCGCGCGGCCGCGTCGTCGAGGAGCGCGCGCTCTTCGAGGCCCTCAAGGAGGGGCGCCTCGGCGCGGCGGGCCTTGATGTGTGGTATGTCTACCCGCACTCGAAGGAGGAGATCCCGAGGACTTTCCCCGGGCACCACCCCTTTCACGAGCTCGAGAATGTGGTGCTCTCGCCCCACCGCGCATCCTTCACGCCGCGGTTGTACCGCGAGCACTGGGTGGACGTCGTGGAGAACATCCGGCGGGTCGGGGCCGGAAAGCAGGTCACCAACCCGATCGACCTCGAATCCGGCTACTGAGGGCCTTCCACCCACACGACCGTCTCGGACGGAGTCTTGCGCCGGATGTCGGGGACCTTGGCGTCGGCGGCGGGGTACCCCACGGGGATAAGGACAAACGCGCGCTCGTTGCGGGGGCGCCCGAGCTCGCGCTTCAGGAATTCCATCGGCGCGGGCGTGTGCGTGAGCGCCGCGAGCCCCGCGTTGCGGATGGCTGCGATGAGCAGGCCCACGGCAATCCCGACGGATTCGTTCACGTAGTAGTGCTTGGACTTGGAACCGTCCTCGTGGAGCGCGAAGTCCTGCGCAAAGACGACGATGACCCACGGCGCGTCCGCGATGTGCGTCTTGACCCAGTCGGTCCCAAGCGGCGCGATGTCGCGCAGCCACTCGTCGGGCGCGAGCTCGCCGTAGAAGCGTTTCTCCTCCCGCTCGGCCGCCTCGCGGATCCTGCCCTTGACCGCCGCATCGTGGACGGCCACGAAAGTCCACGGCTGCTTGTTGGCGCCGCTTGGCGCGCTTGCTGCGGTCGCCAGGAGGCGCGCGATGACCTCCCGGGGTACGTCCTCGCGCGAGAAGTAACGGACCGACCGCCTCCCGGCCATGAGGTCGCGGAACGCCTCGGCCCGCTGCAGGGTCTCCTCTGGCGAGTAGCGGTCGGGCCGGTAGGGGACAAACGTGGGCTCCATGGCACGGGCCAAGGGTCGGGCGGCATAAAGGACTTGCAGCGCGGGCGCCGGGCCCCCGCTTCAACGCCTCGCGGCCCGGGCTGCGCAACGCTTATTCGGCCACTGCGCTTTCCGAAACGTACCTGCGAATCTCGGAGCCGGGGTGCTGCCCATCGACCGCGTCAATTTCAAGATCCTCAGGATTCTTCGCCAGGACGCGCGGACGCCATTCGTCGAGGTGGCCCGCCAGGTCGGGATGACCGAGGGGGCCATCCGGGCGCGGGTGAAGCGGATGACGCAGGACGGCACGATCGAGCGTTTCACGGTGGTGTCCCGGGCGGCGGGAATCCGGGCGCTCGTGGCGATCCGCACGCGTCCAAGCGGATCGACAGACAAGGTGGGCAGGGCCGTGCGCCGCATCGGCGGCGTCACGAGCGTGCTCGAGGTGACCGGCGAGCAAGACCTCTTCGCACTGGTCGAGGTGGTTGACACCGCCGCGCTCAACCGCGCGATCGAGCACGTGCGTAGGATCCCGGCGGTCGTCGAGACGCAGTCCATGACGGTACTCAATGAACACTAACGGAGGAGACAAGGGTGGCTGGGGCAAAACTCGAGGGCTCGATGGTGGCGATCGTGACGCCGTTCAAGGACGACCGCGCGGTTGATTTCGCAATGCTCAAGGAACTGGTCGCCTGGCACGAGGAGCTGGGGACGGACTGGATCCTAGCCTGCGGCACGACGGGCGAAGCCGCCACTATGACCCATGAGGAGACCACCCAGGTGATCTCCACGGTGGTCTCCTGCGCGCAGAAGGCGCACGTGATGGGCGGCACGGCCGCCAACGACACCCGCAAGGGCGAGGCGCAGGTGAAGGAGGTCTCGGGGCTCGGCGTGGACGCGGTCCTGGCGCTCTCCCCGTACTACAACAAGCCGACGCAGGAGGGTTACTACCAGCACTTCAGTGCGCTTGCGCGCGCCTCGTCGGCTCCGGTCGTGGTGTACAATGTCCCGAGCCGCACGGGCGGCAACATCGGGTCCGAGACCACGGTGCGCCTTGCGGCCGTCGACGGGATCGGCGCCATCAAGGAAGCGAGTGGCAACATGGGCCAGATCATGCGGGTGCTCGCGCAGGTCCCGCCCTCATTTTCCGTCATCTCGGGCGACGACGCGCTCACGTTCCCCATGATGGCGTGCGGGGCGCGCGGGGTAATCTCGGTGACCGCCAACCTGATTCCCAAGCTCGTGGCGGACATGGTGCACCACGCGCTGAAAGGCGAGTGGGACGCGGCGCGCGCCGTGCACGAGAAACTCCTCCCCGTCCACGAGGCGATGTTCATCGAGTCGAATCCGATTCCCGTCAAGGCGGCGATGAACATAGCGGGGCTGGCCGTCGGGGGGCTCCGGCTGCCGCTCACACCGATCACGCCCGGCAACCGCGACCGGCTGATGCGGGTGCTTGGGGCTGCGGGCGTCGTGTAGGGGGGGATTGGATGGTCGTGCGGATCGCGGTTGCCGGCGGGCTCGGCCGGATGGGGAGCGAGATCGTCCTCTCCGCGCTGTCCAGGCCCGACGAGTTCGCGGTGGGGGCCGCGGGGGTCGAGGAGGGCGACGCGCGCGCGGGCAAGCGCCTTGCCGACGTCCTGCCGGTGAAGACCGAGGCTGTGGTGCTGGCCGAGAAGGGGCTGAAGGAAGGCCTCCGGGGCGGCAAGTGGGACGTGCTGGTGGACGTTACCGGGCCCGAGGCGGCGGTCGGGTTCATGCGGTCCGCGCTCGACGCACGCGTGCCGTTCGTTTCCGGCTCCACGGGGATCAAACAAAAGGCCCTGGACGACTTGGCAACAGTCGCGGCCAAGGCCGGTGTCGCAGGGGTGTGGACGCCCAACTTCTCGGTGGGTGTCAACGTCTGGTGGGCGCTCCTTGAGAAGGCCGCAAAGGCGCTGCCCGGATACGAAGTCGAGGTCGTGGAGATCCACCACAACCAGAAGCGTGACGCGCCCTCCGGCACGGCTGCGCGGGCGGTGGACGTCCTAAAAAAGGCCGGCGCGGGCCCCAATGTCGTGTACGGCCGAACGGGTCTGGTCGGGACGCGCGGCCGGGAGATCGGCGTCCACGCCGTGCGGCTTGGCGATGTCGTGGGCGAGCACACGGCCTACTTCGGGGGCAACGCAGAGCGCATCGAGGTCACGCACCGCGCCCACTCACGGCTCGCCTTTGCGGCCGGCGCGCTTGCCGCGGTCCGGTGGGTCGCCGCGGAAAAGCGTGGCGGGCTCTATTCCATGGCGGACGTGCTCGGGATCGCGTGAGCGGATCCAAGGGACATGCGTGGGGGGTCTAGCGCGTGCGCAAGGTGATGAAGTTCGGCGGGACCTCTGTAAGGGACGCCGACCGGATGCGCCGGGTCGCCGACCTCGTGATGAAGGAGCGCTCGGACGGCCACGAGGTGGCGCTCGTGGTGTCTGCCGTCACCGGCGTCACGAATGGGCTCGTAGAAATGGTGTCACCGCCTCCCCAGGAGCGGGAAGTGGACGGCCACATCAAGGGAATCGAGGAGGTGCACCTGGCGATCGCACGCGACCTCTTTGGAGCCGACGGGGCCGCGTACGCCACGGCCGAGGAGGCGCTAGGCCGGCACCTCAGCCGGCTGCGCAAAGTTGTGCAGGGAATCGTCTTCACGGAGGAGCTCACCCCGCGCACGCGCGACTTGGTCCTCTCGTTTGGCGAGCGCCTATCGTGCACACTCCTGCACCACGCGTTCCGGGCGCAGGGCGGCTCGTCCGTCCTGCTCGAGTCCGACCAAATCGGCCTAATGACCGACGGCAAGTTCGGGCAAGCAAGCCCCCTACTCCCGCAGGTCGAGAAGAATTTCCAGCGCTCCGTCGTCCCGCACCTGAAGGAGGGGCGCGTCGCAATCATCACGGGGTTCTTCGGCCAGGACACGCAGCTCCACGCCGTGACCTTTGGGCGCGGGGGTTCGGACTACGCGGCCGCGATTGTCGCCTACGCGGTCGACGCCGAGGCGTGCGAGATCTGGACGGACGTGGACGGCTTCATGACTTGCGACCCACAGCTGATCCCGGAGGCGGAGCTCATCGAGGAGACCTCCTACGAGGCGGCTGCCGAACTCGCATACTTCGGGGCCAAGGTGCTCCACGCGCGCGCAATCGAGCCTGTGGAGCTCAAGGGCATCCCGATCCACATCAAGAACACTCTGCGCCCGGAGGCGCCCGGGACATGGATCGTCGAGGAAGCCCAGGAGACGGGGCGCGTGGTGTCGGCGATCGCCTACAAAGACCGCCTCGCGTCGTTGCGCCTCTACGGCCCGGGGCTGTCGTTTGCCCCGGAGACGTTTGCCCGGATCGTCCAGACGATCGCCGCGCTCGACATCTCCCTATACGCGATCTCTACCTCGGCCTCCAACGTCTTCCTGCTCGTGGACATTGACGAGGTCGAGCGGGCCGAGGCCGCGCTCGAGTCCATGCGCGCCGACGTGATCGACCGGCTGTACCGGAGCGACAACCTCGCGCTCATCTGCTGCGTCGGGGAGGACATGGCCAAGACCCCCGGGATCGCGGCGCGCGTCTTCGGCGTGATCGGGCGAGAGGGCATCAACCTCGAGTTGATCTCGGAGGGGGGCTCGCCAGTTGCGGTTAATTTTGCGGTGCGCCAGGATGCCCTGGCAAAGGCCGTAAGGGTCTTACACAAGGAGTTCTTCGGCCCCCCTTAGGGCCCGGTATTGACAATGCGCAAATACCCACACACGGGTGGCAAACTCGTCATCGACGGAGTCGACCCGCACGAAGTTGTCCGCCAGACGGGCACGCCCGTCTACATCTACGAGCAGCGGCGCATCGAGGAGAACTACAAGCGGCTGGCTGCGGCGTTTGAGGGGCGCGTCAAGGAACTGCGCATCCACTACGCGATGAAGGCGAACTCTTCGCTCGCTATCTTGGCCGTGCTCGAGAAGCTCGGCACACGCATCGACGCCGTGACGATGAACGAGGTCCAACTGGCGATGCTTGCGGGTTTCACGGCCGACCGGATCCTCTTCACGGGGGTCAACGTCGACAACGAGTCGTTCGAGGCGGCCGCGAAGGTGGGGCCGACGATCACCCTCGACTCCGTCTCGCAGATGGAGCGCCTGGCGCGCGTCCGGCGCACGCTGGACGTGGCGGTGCGCGTAACACCCGATGTGGGTGCCGGGCTCCACGCAAAGACGACGACGGGACAGAAGGGCTCGAAGTTTGGCGTGCCGGCCGAGCAGGCGGTCCAGGCGTTCTCGCGCGCCAAGAGCCTAGGTTTCAACGTCATCGGGATCCACGCTCACATCGGGTCGGGGTGGCTACAGCCCCAGCCGTTCGTCGAGGCCACCGGCGTGGTCTGCAAGATTGCCAAGCGGGTCGAGAAGGAGGCGGGCGTGAATTTCGAGTTCGTGGACGTCGGCGGAGGCTTTGGCGTCCCCTACCGGCCGGGGGACCCGGAACTGGACATCGCCAAGGCCGCCGAGGGCGTTGCGGAGGTCTTCAACGGGCACTTCGGCGACACTGACACGGCACTTGTGGTCGAGCCCGGCCGCTACCTGGTGTGCGACGCCGGCTACCTGCTCACGCGCGTCACCGCCATCAAGGACACGCCCGGCGGCACGTTCGCGGGCCTGGACGCGGGGATGAACGACCTCGTCCGACCAGCGATGTACGATGCATACCACCACGTCCTGCCGGTCCAAAAGATGGACCAGCCGTTTGACCAGGCGTATCACCTGGCGGGGCCGGTCTGCGAGAGCGGCGACATCTTGGGCCGCGACCGCAAGCTGCCGAAGCTCACGGAGGGCGACCTGCTCGCGATCCTGAACGCGGGCGCCTACGGGATGGTGATGGCGTCGAACTACAACACGCGCGGGCGCGCGCCGGAGGTGCTCGTGTGGGACGGCAAGTCGCGTCTGATCCGCAAGCGCGAGCTCCTCGAGGACATTGCCAGGCCGCAGGTCGTGCCGGACCACCTACGCGAGGCGGGTCAGTTCAAGGACCTCTCGGGGGAGCCCCGGGGAATCAAGATGGTGAGGTAAGTGGTGGCAAGCACGGCCGGCACGGGCAGCCAGGCGGGCGGGCCGCCAGCGGCCCCTGCAGGCGTACCGTTCCTCAAGGTCCACGGGCTTGGCAACGACTTCCTGATCGTCGACGCCACGAAGTACAAGGTGCCGGAGACGCCCGAGTTCGCGAAGGCCGTGTGCGACCGCAACTTCGGCGTGGGCGCCGACGGCGTCCTCTACTACAAGCCCTCCGACAAGGGCGACTTCGCCATGCGCATCCTCAACTCCGACGGTTCGGAGGCGGAGATGTGCGGCAACGGCATCCGCTGCATGGCACGCTGGGCGTTCGAGACCGGCCGGGCGAAGAACACGGAGATGCGGGTCGAGACGCTCGGTGGGATGCGCATCTGCCGCGTAAACCTGGACGCTCAGGACGCCGTGGAGGACGTGACGGTCGAGATGGGCACGCCGCGGCTGAGACGCCCGGACATCCCGATGGAGGGCGAGGGGACGTTCTTGGGCCAGATGTTCGAGGTGGAGCCCGGAGCGAAGGTCCCGGCAAGCGTGGTGTCGATGGGCAACCCACACCTCGTCTTGTTCACGGACGCGTCGAAGGAGAAGGCCCTCGAGGTCGGTCCAAGACTGGAGCGACACCCGTCGTTCCCGAAGCGGACAAATGTGGAGTTCGCCCACCCCACCTCCGGCCGTGAGATCGACCTCGTGGTCTGGGAGCGGGGGGCCGGCCTCACGCTTGCCTGCGGGACGGGCGCGTGCGCGACGGTTGTGGCGGCCGCGTTGGGGTCGTATGTGGAGTTCGACCGCGAGGTGAAGGTGAACCTTCCGGGGGGGTCGCTGTACATCACCGTCCCGAAGGACCTCTCCCGCGTTTGGATGCGCGGGCCCGCCACGTTCGTATTCGCGGGGCAACTGGACCCGGCCGCGTTTGCCTAGGCTACCGGGGAGAAGCGTATGGCAGAGGAAACCCCACAGACCCCTTATGCCCGCCGCATCGAGCGGCTCCCGCTCTACATCTTCGCGGACATGGAGCGCAAGGTCGCCGCGAAGCGAAAGGCGGGCGTGGACATCATCTCGCTCGGTATCGGCGACCCCGACCTGCCGCCGCCGGACTTCATCGTCGAATCCCTGAAGGAACACCTAGAGGACCCGGCGTGCCACGGGTACCCGACTTCGCGCGGCGAGCGACGGGTCCGCGAGGCGGTCGCCAGTTGGATGAAGGGGCGGTTCGCCGTGGACGTGGACCCGGAGTCGGAGGTCTGCGTGACCGTGGGCTCCAAGGAAGGCCTCTCCAACCTCGCGCGTGCGTACGTGAACCCGGGGGAGAAGGTCGCTGCGTGCAACCCGGGCTACCCCGTGTACCGGCAGTCGGCATCCTTGCTCAATGACGCGGACAACGTGATGCTCCCGCTGACAAGGGAGAACGCCTTCCTACCGCAATTGGACATGGTCAAGGGCTGCCGGATGTTCTTCTTCGGGTACCCGAACAACCCGACGGGCGCGATCGCGCCGGAGATGTTCTGGAGGGCCGTCGGGATGCTCGCGGACACTCGTCCCGAGACGGTCGTGGTCTCCGACCACGCGTACTGCGAGATGACCTACGACGACTACCGCTCGCCCTCGCTGCTCCAACACACGAGCCAGGGAATCGAATTCCACTCGATGTCGAAGATGTTCAACATGACAGGCTACCGCGTGGGGTTCGCGGTGGGTAAGCACGAGCACATTGCCGGCCTCGAAAAGGTGAAGTCGAACCTCGACTCGGGCACGCCGATGTGGATCCAAGAGGCGATGGCCGAGGGTCTTGGCCGTTACCAGGGCGCGGAGCCTCCCAAGGAGGTGCGCGAGAACCTAGCGGTGTACAGGCGGCGGCGCGACCTGATGGTGGCGGGCTTGCAGAAGTTGGGGCTCACGCTCGAGCCGCCCAAGGGCACGTTCTACCTGTGGGTCCACGTGGGCGGAGACGAGGGTTCGTTCTGCCAGAGAGCACTCGACGCGGGGGTCGTCCTCACGCCGGGCCGCGGGTTTGGCGAGCACGGGGGCGGGTTCGTGCGGATCGCGCTCACGCAGCCGGACGAACGGTTGAAGGAGTCGCTGGAGCGGCTGGAAAGAGTCGTGGGAAGTTGAGGGTTCCACACTACCGGACCGGAATCACGGGCGACCCTTTTCGCACGACGCCGACCACCCGGTTCACGCTGAGGTCGGTCACGAAGGCGTCCACCGACGGGGCGTCCACGAACACGAGGTCCGCGACCTTCCCGGGCTCCACCGTCCCGACCGTGTCCCCCCGCCCCAGCGAGCACGCCGCGTTCAGCGTCGCGGCCGTCAGCGCGGCCCGCGGAGGGCAGCGCATCTGGTAGACCGCGAGCGCCATCGCGCGCTGCATCGACGACATCTGGCAGTTCGGGTTGAAGTCCGTCGCGAGCGCGAACGGCACCTCGTCCCCCATGAGCTGGCGGGCGTCCGGCCACTTGTGCAGGAGGGTGACGAGCGGGGCCGCCGGCGCGATCACCGGGACCACATGGGCCTCCTGCAAGAGGCGGAAGTCCTCGCGCGTCGCGAAGAGGAGGTGGTCGGCCGATGCGGCGTGCACCTCGGCAGCAAGCGCTGCCCCCCCCACCCGCGCAAACTCGTCCGCGTGCACACGCAGCCCCAACCCCGCGCGCGCGCCTGCTTCGAGCATCGCTCGGCACTCGTCGGTCGTGAACGCGCCTTCGTCGCACCACACGTCCAGGAACACCGCCAGGCTCTCCCGCACCGCCGCCGGGATCATCTCCGTGATGACCATGTCCACGAACACGTCGCGCGCGCGCTCGAACTCGCGCGGCACGACGTGCGCCGCGAGCAGCGTCGGGACGACCTCGACCGGGGCCTCAACGCGCAGCCGCTCGATCGTCCGGAGGATCTTGAGCTCAGACTCCGTGTCGAGCCCGTATCCTGACTTCACCTCGACCGTCGTCGTCCCCTGGCGCATCATCTCGTCCAGGTGGCGCCGCCCCGCGTCGACGAGCGAGTCGACCGAGGCCTTCCGCGTCTCCTCGACCGTGCGGTGGATCCCCCCGCCGAGCTGCTGGATATCGAGGTAACTCTTGCCCGCGACCTTGTGCTCCACCTCGAAGGAGCGGTCGCCGGCGTAGACGGCGTGCGTGTGCGCGTCGACGAGTCCCGGCAGGACGAGCGTGCCGCGCGCGTCCACGGTCGAGGCATCGGACGGCGGCTGCACACGCCCAGCCGGGCCGACCTCCAGGATCACCCCGTCCTCATCGATGACGACTGTCGCGTCCTCGACCACGTGGAGATCCGCCATCGCGGCGCCCCCCAGGGGGCGCTTGCCGCGCGGGGTTACGACCGCCTTGCAGTTGGTGACTACGCGAACCGGCGCCGACCCCCGCGCTACGGGGAGGGGGGCCTGCCTGAAATCCCTTCGCCCGCCGGCATGTCCTGGCCCGCCGGCTTGTCCTGGCCCGCCGGCTTGTCCTCGCCCGCCGGCTTGTCCTCGCCCGCCGGCTTGTCCTCGCCCGCCGGCTTGTCCTGGCCCGCCGACTTGTCCTCGCCCGCCGGCTTGTCCTCGCCCGCCGGCTCGGCAGGAGTGTCCGGGTCCTCGACTCCT
>CBEUCC010000062.1:0-14286 GCA_965541515.1 uncultured Thermoplasmata archaeon | reverse complement strand
TGTACCCCGTGAGCCACATCTCGGGGAAGAGCGCGAGGTCCGGCTTGTCCTTCGTCACAAGCGCGTTCATCCGCTTGAGGTTGGCCGCGGTGTCGCCGGTCTTGGGCCGCCACTGGGCGCCAAGGATTCGCACGGGCGAGGGAGTGGGTGGAGGGTACTTGGAGGTTGCCTAGCGCGCAGGCTCGGGAGCAGCGGGAGGCGCTTCTGATGTTCTCCTGCGCACACGCACGCAGGGTTGGCGGGCGGTCGTCAAGGCGCCCCCCTAGGAGCGATTCCCACGGGTTTACGTCCCGCGTCGATACGAGTTAGGCTCGCGTGTCTCCTATCGCACAGCTTCAACCAAGACATCGATTTCGGATCGAACCTCGGGCTGGCGCTGCACCTGCGCTAGCACCAGCCCCTTGAAACTCCGGAATTCCGGCGCGAGCCGCGAGCCGCGGGCATATACGTCGACGAACTCGCGGCCGCCTTCGCGCTCCTTCCTCACGGTGACGCGCATGCCGCCCATGAAGTGCCACGTGCGCTCCGACGAGGCTCTTCCCCCCGACCGCTTCCTGGCGTGCTCGGACCGCACCTCGAGTCGCGACTGGTCGATGGCGGCCTGCACCTGGGCCTCGAGGGACCACGACCCCAGCGGAGCCGCCGGCTGCGCCAGCCAGGCCTGCCCTGAAGTCCCCCACCCCCTCCCGTCGAAGAGGGGCAGGGGGTCCCAAACCAAAACTGCCCAGCCTGCAGCTATGACAAGATTCTCTATCCCGATCCGCCCCCACCGCAGTTGCGCGACGAGCAGAGCCAAGAGGAACATGGAGACTAGCCATTTGAATCGCCGCCTGCGGACGTAAGGCCGGTAATGGGACGGTGGTGCGTACCCCCATTCCCCGAACGCCGCGGCCGTGCCGGGCTCGACCGGGGTGTCCAGCACAACGGTTCCGTCCGGGAAGTCCGCCCCGTACCAGAAGTCCGCCGCGCGCACGTCGGTCGTGTTCCACCTTGCCGGCCGGCTCAACCCACTCCTTCCCCCCCTGTCGATCCGCCCCTCGAATGAAGAACGTTTATGCCTGCCGTCGCAAGTGGCAGACTGTGGGCCAGGTTCAGTGGGAAGCGGCGCCCCAAGCAGAACCCGTCTTCACCGACTTCGAGCGCACCATTGGACGGGCCGCAGCAATGGTGGAGCCCGGTGACTACGTGCTCGTCCTCGGCGAGTGTTCGTCATGCAGCTCGGCTGTTTTCCAGACGGCGGCGCCGGACCTCTCCGATAAGCAGGTCGCCTACGACGTTTTTCCGGAGGCATCCGCGCGGGAGCTTCAAGAGGAACTCCAGGCTTCCCCCCCGGTCTGCCCCTCATGCCAAACCCCCATGGGGCCGCCCTCCCTGCGGAACCTGCACATCGCGCGTGTCGCGCCCTTGCGGGCGGACGTCCTCTGGCTGAATTTCGCCTGGGCGGATGGGGGGTGGAACGCGCCCGAGTACCTGTTGTTCTCCCCTCCCGACGGTTGGTTGTCGCTCGGCGAAAACCCGGCGAGCGAGAGCGTATTCGATGCGTGGGGCCGGGCGGCACACACCGTACTCGCGGGGATATCGGCGTACCGGGGCGCCATGGAGGGCGAGCAGCTTGCGGTTCGGGGGGTCACGCAGGAGAGCGCCCTCATCGCGTTTGATGGGAGAACCCCCCCGAAGAACGAGAAGATCCTCTCGGCCATGAACGAGCGCGGCGTTCCGCCGCCCTACCTACAGGAGACCTGGAGTGGCGGTATGGTGCCCGACTTCCTAGAACACCACGGCGTGGACGATGCGGTGCGGCGGATGCTCGGCGCGCGCACCGTTGGACTTGCCCTCGTGGTCTCCGAGCCCGCGCTGCGCACGCGGCTCGCTGAGTGGGGCAGGGCAACCTCCGGGGCAGTCAGTATCGACCTCCAGGGCCGCATCGCGTTGCGCAAGAGCGTCGGCAGCGAACGCACGTCCCTTGCGCGGGTGATCGACCTCCTTACGAAGGAGGGGGTCGCGCCCGACGATGTGGTCTACTCGCTCGGGATCCGCGAGGTTCCGGTCACCGCTCCTGAGAGGAAGACGCACGGACTCGCCCAGAGGCACACCCAGCCGCTAGCGGCGATCCCCCTGCGCTCGCCCCCTCACCCCGCCTTGGAACCTCCCACCCCGACGCCGCCGGTGGTGGCTAGCGGGACACCAAGGGCGCTCCCTCCGGCGGCGCCTGCCGCCCACGGGCCGACCCCGGCGACCGGTCAGGTCCGTCCCTGTATCTCGTGCGGCAGAGAAACCCACTTCGTTCGCCGAATCTTCGACACCTCCCGCCTAGACGCGCTTTACAAGCCAAGACCTGTCCTCTTCGAGCGGAAGCTCAGCTACTCGACCGCGCTCATGATGACGTGCGGCGAGCACCTGAGGCCGGTAAGCGAGCCGGACCTCGAGCAATGGGGGATTACAGAAGCCATCGCGCTCAGCGCGGTCCACAAATGGATGCCAACCGACGAACTTACCGCGTTCCGACGCGTGCACTTCACCAAGAAGCACCAGCCGATTGTGGGGTTGGTGGGCGCGTTCATCTCGTCGGTCGCGGCCCACGACCTATGGTTGGAGCAAGCCTTGCGCGCGACGATGGTAAACGTGGGGAACCCGGTGAAGGTGGAGTGCGTGGGCGAGAACGTGATTACGTTCCGCCCGATCAAACAGGCTGATCTGGAAAAGGTGGGCCGCGACCTCAGGAGGCATGCGAAGTCGTGGGGGCTGCCCGAGCCCATCATACCCTTCTCTCTGACGAAAAAGTTCGTCCGGCCGCCCACGGCCATCGGCAGGATTGTGATCAAGGGGAGCCTGTGACGCGGCCATGTGCGGCCACTAGCCTTTTGACCCATCGGGGAGACTTTGCCTCGGCGGGGCCGATGCTCGACTTTCGACGCGACATGCTCCGCATCCGCGACTGGATCCTGCCTCCAGTGCGGCACACGGTGTCATCGTGGGGCGCGGCTCCGCACCAGTTCCAGTCGTTCCTGAACGACGTAGCGGAGTCGGTCGATGCGGGGGTCCGGCCGTTTGCGAAGCGCCGCAATCTTCGGGTCAAGGGATTCCCGAAGGACCTGAAGTTGGGGTCCTTCGTGCCCAACCGCACTCCGACACTCATCTCTTGGGACGGGGCCTCCTGGTTCCGGCCGCGTTTTCGAGTCGAGATTCGGCAGGTGCTTCCGGACCTCTCCCAGCTAGAACTCACGGGAAGGATCTGGTTCCCTGCGGCGGTTGTGTTGTCCGTCGCCATCGGGGTCCTTTTCGAGTTGCTCTTCTGGCCGCCCCCGAACATCTTTCGACCGTGGAACCCGGTGGCGATCGCGGCGGTTCTCGTGCCGGCGGTCGTCTTCTTCCTCTATTCCCTACGGATCCACGGGGTGACAAGTATCCAGCTTTCGGGACTGATCGCGGGCGGAGTGGCGCTCGGAGGGTACGTGTTGTGGCCTTTGTGGCTCGGGATGGGACTGGGCTTCGTGGTAGGCCTTCAGTCGAGCAAGATGCGCCACGAGGCCTCCATGCGGGCGGGCCTTGCCAAGGCCCTTCGCCGGACCGACGCGGTTGCCGGCTCCTCCCGCCCCAAGGTTGCGGTCGCCGTGGAGCCGGCGCTTCGACCCGCAATGATCCAACCGCCCGCAAGGGTCGAACCGTACGCCCGCGGCCCGATGGAGCCCCCGAGCCCCCCGGTAGCCGAGCCCCCACCTGCCGATGCCGCCGACGAGTCCCGCCTCCCCTGCCCCGTCTGTGGGACACCGTTTCCGTCCAGCCAGCGCCAGTGCCCCACCTGTGGGTTCGCGGGGGCGACATAGATGGCCACGCCGCCCCCGCCGTCCGCCTCCATCCCCGGCGCCATCCATGCCCCCGACATCGGTTGGTCCGGCCAGTCCGCGGCCGCGCGCATGGCGCTCCACCAGTCCATCCATGACCGCGAGACCGCGGACATCCACATCTCCTACGTTTGGCTCGTCCTCTTCATCGCGGCCCCCCTCATCCAGTCCGCCCTGTTTGTCCTGGCCTGGTTCATGTTCATCGCGACGGGCCAAGTCCTCCTCCTGGTGATCTTTGGCCTCATCGCGTTTGCCTCCCCATCGCTCATGCTCGGAGTCATCAACCGCCGCCTGCTGCGCCGCATGTCGCGACACTTCGACCGCGAGAACCGGCTCCGCGCCGCGCTCATCGATTACCTGCACTCGAAGGCCGCAGAGGATGGCAAGCTCGACGTGGCGGCAGGCTCCCTCCTCCAGATGTCGCGCATCGACGGCGAGGCGCTCGTCTCAGACCGCGGCCGGTCCATCTTCTGGGCGTTCATCGTGGCCCTGCCCGTCATCCGGTACTACTTCTTCTGGTTCATCACGCGTTTTCCCAACGAGCACGAGCAGCGGTGGCTCCGGTTCCTCAAACACACGGAGACCGTGTGCCGCGCAATCGGCGTGCCGTTCCATGTGCCCCTTGTCAAACCGATCCGTCGCCACAACTTCTGGCTGTTCGCGTTCCTGAGCCTCATCACGTTCGAGTACTTCCTGATCTTCTGGGTGTTCCTCCTCATCCGCGAGGGCCACGTCCACTTCCAAACGCACGTCCAGGTGGACGACGCCATCTCGCTGGCGTTCCATTGAGTCCCCTAGCGAGCCAAACCTAAAAGTCCCGCCCCGGTGCTCCGGCGCCCGTGGCACTCACCCCTTCGCTTGCCCCCGGCGCGCTAGAAGCGCTGGAGGCCTTCATCCGGGACCATGTCGAGGACGCGGGGGCATCGGGCGCGCTGCTGGGGCTCTCGGGTGGCATCGACTCGGCGGTCGTGGCTTCGCTGGCCGCGCGCGCGCTTGGCCCCAGGCACGTCACTTGCCTGTTCCTGCCCATCGAGGGGGCCGGAGCGCGGGACCAGCAGGACGCGCGCGCCCTTGCCAAGAATCTCGGCACCGAGTTCGTGGCCCGCGACCTCTCGAAATCGTACTTCGCGTTCGTGAACTCGCTCGCGGTGCGCGACCGGCGCTCGCGGGGGAACGTGAAGGCTAGGCTCCGGATGGTCGCGCTCTACGCGGAGGCCAACCGGCGCGGGGCGCTCGTCCTGGGGACCGGCAACAAGAGCGAGCTCCTCACCGGCTACACCACGAAGTGGGGCGACAGCGGTTGTGACCTGCTTCCGATCGGCGACCTCTACAAGACGCAGGTGCGGGCCCTTGCGGAGGAGCTCGAGCTGCCGGCCGCGTTCCTGCGGAAGACACCGAGCGCGGGGCTGTGGCCGGGGCAGACCGACGAGGGCGAACTCGGGATCGGCTACGGTGAACTCGACCAGATCCTGATGGGACTCGAACTGAAGATGTCGGACCGGGACATCGCGCGGCGCACGAAGCTTCCGGCGCAGGAGATCGCGGAGGTGCGCGCGCGCCTCGCGGGGACCTCGCACAAGCGGCGGCTCCCGCTCGTGTGCAAGCTGGGCCTACGCACGGTGGGCCTGGACTGGCGAGAATTGTAGGCCGTCCCGCCCAAGGCGTGCATGATTTCGTACGGCCCACGCCCTCCTGCATCGGGGCGGGGGCGAGCGCGTCCTGGACAAGGAGCGCCGTCTCTGGAGTCTCTCGTTCGAGTGGCACCTCCCCATCGGCCTCTTGGGCGGGGGCGCCGTCATCATCGGGGGAATGGTGTTTGAGCGCGGTCAGCATGTGGCCGGCCTCCTCATCGCCGTAATCCCCATGGGACTGTTCTTCGGCAACTTCCTGCTCGTCCGGCCAAAACGTCCGACCCCCGCCGCTGCGCACCGGCGGAACGTTTATCGCAACGGCGGGCCACTGCTCGGTGATGGCCGAGGACAAGCCGGGCGCCGCCTTGGGTCTATCAGTCGCAGGCGGCATCCTCATCCTGCTCGTCGGGATTCCGTTCATCCTCTTTATCGGCCTGGGCCTCGTGGCGATTGTCTGCGGAATCATCATCATCGCGGGTGCTGCCGCGGCTCACAACAACCCGACCTCGACGACGGGCTGGGGCACCACAATCGTGGTGCTCTCCCTGGTCAGTTGGGTCGGGGGAGGAGGGGCCTTCATTGGTTTCCTGCTCGCGCTGATCGGCGGGATTCTGTTTATTTCGTGGACCCCCCCGGCACCTGTCGGGTACTACCCGCCCGGTGTACCCTCGCCCTACGGCTACCCGCCGCCGTACGGCCAGTACCCGCAGCCCCCCCCGCCTTACCCGCAGCAGCAGCCCTACGCGCAGTACCCGCAGCAGCAGCCCTACGCGCAGTATCCACAGCAGCAGCCCCCGCCACAGTACGCGCAGCAGCAACCAAACCTGCAGGGACAGCAGCCGAACCGGCCGAAGCCGCCGGGGCAGCAGTAAGCTCGGATCAAGCGGGTGGCAGTGCCATCCCGCGCACGCCTTCCCTATTTCGGAGGGGTCGGGGAGGGCGCCACCGCGGCGTTTCCGTCGTCCGGCGCGATATCAACCGCCGGCAGCTTCTCCCCACCCTTGCGTGCGACGCGGCGCTCGACACCCATTAGCGCGACCATCCCGCCGACCATCAGGATGACGCCGCCCCAGATGCCCCACAGGCCCGGGATCTGTTTGATCGCAAGCTCCACGGCCACCGTCCCGTTGGAAACCCCCGGCAGGATGTTGTTCAGTTGGATGTAGAGGTCGTGCGTGGCCGTCGTGAAGACGTCCGTGTGGATGACGGGCGCGGAGACGTAGTCCGCGAACGCGAAGTTCGCCGGCGAGGGCAACTCGCTGGGCCGCTGGTAAATGATGAAGGCGTAGCCCTCCCGCACGAGCGCTCCCGACGCGGCGTCGACCATCCGGTAGCGCGCCTCGAACTTGTCCCAGAACTCCCGCGCCGTCTGGCCGGCCTGGGGGTCCTTGACGATTCCCGTGAGCTCGAACCGGTACCCGAAGGCCACGTCCGACCCCCCCTGGGCCGGGCCCGCCCCCTCCTGGATGATGATGCGCTCCTCCTGGGCCATCGTGTTCGAGAGTGCGTAGCCAAGCAGCAGCGCGGCCACCCCCAGATGGATCGCGATGACCCCAAGTGTGCGCACCCGACCCTTCAGGCTCCAGCGCGTCCGGCGGCTCAGCGCCCCACGGATGCGGACCGCACCCATCAGGAAGACGGCGCCGGCAAAGACGACCGCGACGCCCGCGAGTTTCCAGTACTCGCTGCCGGGCGGTGCCGGCCAGAGGATGAACCCCATCGCCCCGGCAAACGTCGCGCCGACCGCGATGAGCATGGCACTTTCGTTGCCAAGCGGGCGCCGCAGGAAGTTGACCGTCATGAAGAACATGATGACAAACACCGGGACGGCGAGCTTTGTCTCGTACTCGGCGGGCTGGGGGGCCAGCCCCGCGTCCCGCACGAGGATGACGATGGTCATCAGGAGGATCACGCTGAGCGAGAAGATGCCGGCAAAGACGGCGAACTTGTCCTGGGCCATGTAGTCGACGAGGTCCTCGTCCTTGCCGCGCGGCGGGAGGAAAGCCGCCTCTTTGTAATGGTGGCGCAGGAAGTGGTTGAGCAGGACGAATAGGATTGCGAGCGGCACGAATGCCATCACGAAGAAGACCGTCAGGCGTGCGTCCGAGCTTAGCGCCGTACCGATCGCGGCGACGAGGTCCGACTGGCTCGACTGGACGAAGGAGTGGACGCTCGTCCACGCGCCGCTGCGCGTAATGAAGGTGCCAAACTCCGTCAGCGAGAAGGCGACGGCCGCAAGCAGCGGGGCGGCAAGCGGGTACATCCTGTGGCGCCTGTGCATGAGTTGGGCGTGCAGCAGGGCGGTCGTCGCGAGCCACGGTAGGAGTGACGCGACCTCCACGGGGTCCCAGGCCCAGTAGCCCCCCCAACCGAGGGTGATGTACGCCCACAGGCCGCCGAGCGCGAGGCCGAGCGTGAGGAACACCCACGCGATCCGCGTCCAGAACGTGCAGTAGCGGATCCAGGCCTTGTCGCCGGTCGCGAGGTAGGCAAACGCGGCGGACATCGGCAGGACGGTGAGCGCAAACGCCGCGAGTTGGAGCGGCGGGTGGAATGCATTGAGCTCCGTCCGCAGGGACGGCGAGAGCCCGAAGCCGGTCGGGTAGACGGCGAGGAGCATCGGGCCGAGCGGGTCGTCCATCGTGAGACGGAACCAGTCGGACGCCGCCAGGACGATGGCGAACGTGGTGATCACGACGGTCGCAAACAGCGCGGTCCAGTCGCCGAACCGCAAGTCGGCCTCCGCCCGGTCGGCGGCAGGGCCCTTCCGCTTGCTGGCACCGGCGGCACGCCGCGCGCGCCTTACCGTCCACACCTCGTTGAGGGAGACGGCAATCGTAATCGCAAGGACCCAGACGAAGACGGAGCCCTCCTGGCCGGCCCACAGCCCCTCGGCCTTCCAGAGCGCGGGGTGCTCCACGGCCGAGTGCTCCCAGACGTAGAGGTACGTCAGGTCCGTGGTGAGCAGGAGGTACTCCCACACCAGGAGCAGGGCGATCAGGACGGCAAGCGCTACAAAGAGGAGAAGGCGCGACACGCGCCGGTAGTCGAACCGGCGGTTTTCGGCGGGGAGGAACAGGTGGGCCGCGCGCAGCACCGCGGAGCCCCCCGCCAGCGCGAGGAACGCCCAAACCAGGAGGTCTCCAGCGCCTGCCATGGGCTCGTCCACGGGGAGCCCTCCTTCGCTTGATAAGGTTTGAGCGCGCGGCGCGCGGGGCGGGCCCCGCCGCGGGCCCGCAAACCGTTAAGTGCGTCGCTTGGGGTTGTCGGCGCGCCCGAAGTTCGCAGGAGATCGTGGCCAAGGTGCGCAAGGAAGATGACTTCCTCTCCTGGTACAACGACATCGTCGAGAAGGCCGGGCTCACGGACAAGCGTTACCCCATCAAGGGGATGAACGTCTGGACGCCCTACGGCTGGAAGGCAATGTTCCTTGTCGACCAGATCACGCGCCGCCTCTGCGAGGAGCGTGGGTACAGCGAGGTCCACTTCCCGCTGCTCATCCCCGAGACGGAGTTCAACAAGGAGGCCGACCACATCAAGGGGTTCGGCGGCGAGGTCTACTGGGTCACCCACGGCGGCGACAACGAACTTGAGGTGAAGCTGCTGCTGCGGCCCACCTCCGAGACCGCGATCTACCCCATGTTCGCGCTGTGGGTGCGCAGCCATGCCGACCTGCCGCTCAAGGTCTTCCAGATCGTCAACGTATTCCGCTACGAGACCAAGATGACGCGCGCCTTTCTGCGCGTCCGCGAGATCCACTTCTTCGAGGGACACACCGCCCAGAAGGACTTCGAGGCGGCCGAGGCCCAGGTCCGCGAGGACCAGGAGATCTGGGGGGCCCTTGCGCGCGAGCTCGCGCTGCCGTACCTGATGAACCGGCGGCCGGACTGGGACAAGTTCGCCGGGGCGTTCTACTCGCTCGGTGCGGACACGGTCACGCCGACGGGCAAGGCGCTGCAGGTCGCGACCATCCACCACTACAAGGACAACTTCGCCAAGCCCTACGGGATCTCGTACGAGGACGCGGAGGGCAAGCACCAGTTTGCGCACCAGACGACGTACGGGATGAGCGAGCGGCTGCTGGGGGCCATCATCGCGATCCACGGCGACGACAAGGGGCTCGTGATGCCCCCGGCGGTGGCACCCGTACAGGTCGTCGTGATCCCCATCCTCACCAAGGATTCGAAGGAGGAGCCGGTCCAGGCCGCCGAGTCGATGGTCCAGGAACTGAAGAAGGGCGGCCTGCGGGCGGAGGCGGACCTCCGGGACATGCGGCCCGGCGCGAAATATTTCGACCACGAACTGCGCGGCGTCCCGCTGCGCCTCGAGGTCGGGCCACGGGACCTGGCCGAGGGCAAGTTCGTGGCGGTACCGCGCGACACAGGCACAAAGCGCGCGCACGACCGCGAGCGCCTGTGGGAAGCGGTGGCGGAGGAGTTCGAGTTGCTGCGTGGGCGGATGGAGGCCAAGGCCCAGCGGATTGTCGAGGAGGCCGTGCGGGCCGCGGAGAAGGTCGACGACGTGAAAGACCACGCGGGCATCTCGCTCATCGGGTGGTGCGGGGACGAGGCGTGTGGCAAACGGGTCGAGGAGGGGGCCGACACGCATGTCCTGGGGAGTTACGAGGGCGGCGATCTCCCAAGCGGGGCCCAAGCGCCCGCGAAGTGCATCGTTTGCGGGAAACCGTCGCCAAGAGCAACGCTCGTGGCGCGAACCTACTAGCGCCGGTGCACAGGGGCCGCCCAAGGCAAGGACCGAAGGCTGAGCGCCCCCCCCTGCGGTCACCGGGCGCTAGCGCCGGCCGCCTCTTCTTTCTCAAGCTCGCGGTAGAGGAACATCCCAAAGAGGCCGGTGAAGAAGAGGATCGCCGACGCCGTGTAGTTGGCTAGGTCGAAGAGCGCGTTGTAGGCGAACCCCCACGTGAAGTAGAACACGATTCCAAGGACCATGACGAAGGTAAAGACCCACTTCAGGAGGCCGGGCCCCACCTTGATATCATCGGCCATGGGGCTGCGCGATTTGGCCGGCCGTATATAACGCTTGGCGGCAAGCCCGTGTCGCCTGGCCGCGCTGCCAGGGGAATGCCCGGAAGACCCGCGGAACTGAACCACATCCCGGTCACCTGCGATGCTGTGGGGACGTCAGTCCGTTGGCCGGTCCAAAACCGGGGGCCACGCCCGTTTCCGCCGACACGTCCATATTCGGGCGGCGGCTCTTGGCCGCTCGGCGATGCCCTTGAGCAACTCCCCGGAATCAACGGCCCTACCAAAGCCATCGAAAGACCCGTCCAAGACCGAAGAGTTTCTCGGCCGCGTGCTCGAGGACACCGCGTCGACCTTCACCATGGTCGCCTTGGGGATCGGTGACCGGTTCGCCCTGTTCAAGGAATTGGTGGCCCGCGGCCCCCAGACGAGCGCCGAGCTGGCACGCCGGACCTCGCTGGCCGAACGGTACGTCCGCGAGTGGGCCTCGCTGCTCGCGACGGCCGGCTACCTGACGTACGAGCCCTCGAGCGGGCGGTTCTCCCTGCCGCCCGAACACGCGCCCGTCCTGGCAGAGGAGGGGGGGCCCTTCTTCGTCGGTGGGATCTTTCAGCAAATGCCGGCCCTGCTCGGGCTCTTTGAGCCGCTTGCCCGCGCGTTCAAGGACGGCAAGGGGATCGACCCCGGCCTCTACACGGAGGACGTCTGGAAGGGCGAGCAGCGGGGCAACGACATGTGGCACAACCACCTCCTGGTCGCGGACTGGATCCCGCGGATGCCGGCCGTCCAGGAGAAGCTCCGGGCGGGCGCCCGCGTCGCGGACCTCGGTTGCGGCAGCGGCCGGGCCCTAGTCCGCCTGGCGCAGGCCTTCCCCAACTCAAGCTTCGTCGGCTTCGACATCGAGCCGGACTCGGTGGAGCGCGCGCAGGCGCTGGCCGAGGCAGAGGGGGTCGCCGACTGCGTGAGCTTCCAGGTCCATGACCTCACGCGGGGGTTGCCCGGGGGGTTCGACATCGTCACGGCGTTCGACGTCGTCCACGACACGGCCGACCCGCTCGCCGTGGTCAAGCACGTGCGGCAGGCGCTCAACCCGGGCGGCACGTTCGTCCTGCTCGAGATCAACTCGGCCGACACACTGGAGGAGAACCGGGCGCCCTTTGGCACGCTGTTCTACGGGTACAGTCTCCTCTTCTGCATGTCCATCGCCATCGCCCGGGGCGGCGAGGGCTTGGGGACCGCGGGCCTGCCCGACGCCCGTGTGCGTGAGTACGCGAAGGCTGCTGGGTTCGCCGAGGTCCGCCGGATCGACATCGAGAATCCTTTCAACGTCCTCTACGAGGTGAAGGCCTAGGTCGCTTGCCGCCCCTACGCCGGGAGCCGGTTGCGCGCGCGCTCGCCGAGCGCCATCTCCTCGACGGTGACCTCACTGAGGCGCTTGACGCCCTCCACGATGTTCTCGTCGCTCGGGTAGCTGAAGTTCAGCCGCGCCTGGTGCGCGCCGCGCCCGTCGAAGTAGAACGAACGGCCGTGCACATACGCCACGCTGCGCTCGACGGACTTGTTGAACATGACCCGCGTGTCGACCGTTTGGGGGAAAGTCACCCACAGGAACATCCCGCCGGCAGGGCGCGTCCACGTGACGCCGTCGGGCATGTGCTCCGCCATGGCTTTCAGCATGAGGTCCCGCTTGCGCCGGTAGATCGCGTTGATCTTGTGGATGTGCCCATCGAGGTGCCCCTGCACGAGGTACTCGTACGCGATGTGCTGCGAGAGGCTGTTCGTGCATAGGTCGGCCGTCTGCTTGGCGAGCACGAGCTTGGCGATGAGGTCCTTGTGGCCGATCGCGTACCCTAGGCGCAGGCCGGGCGAGAGGATCTTCGAGAACGACGAGTAGTAAAGGACGCGGTTGTCCTCGTCCATGGACTTGAGGTTACGCACGGACTCCCCGTCGTAGTTGAGTTGGTGGTACGGGTCGTCCTCGACGACGAGGAGGTCGTACTCGTGCGCGAGGTCCATGACCTTGCGCCGGCGCTGAAGGTCCATCGTGACCCCCGCCGGGTTGTGGTAGGTCGGGGTGAGGTACAGGAACTTCGGGTGGCGGCCCTGGCGGCGCAGCCCCGCGAGGGTCTCCTCGAGGATTTCCACCTGGATGCCGCGGTCGTCGAGGTCCACCGAGTAGATGTCGCAGCCATAGACGCGGAACGCCATCCCGCCCGTCAGGTACGACGGCGCTTCGAGGATGACGGGGTCGCCCTGGTCGATGGTGATCTTCGACAGCAGGTCGAGCCCCTGCTGGACTCCGTTCGTGAGGATGACGCTGTCGTTCTCGTTGGCGTTGTCTTCGCGCGCGTGCTTCTCCCAGAGGAGCCGCCGGAGCCTGCCGTAGCCCTCGGTCGCCCCGTACTGCAGGGCCTGCTCGCCCCGCTCGGTGAGGATTTGGTTCGCGAGGTCGCGGACAATTTCCGTCGGGAACGTCTTGGGGTTCGGCAGGCCGCCGGCAAATGAGATCATGCCGGGGCGCGCGGTAACCTTGAGCAGTTCGCGGATCTCGGATGCGGTCATGGCGTTAGTGCGGTCGGAGAAACGGCGTGGAACGTCGAATACCAAGAGAATCGCCGACCTTTCCACGGGAGCACCGGTAATAAAACGTTCTATGGCCCCCTTATGAGTCCGTTGGAAGACCATAGAATTCTGGACGATAGAAGCGGACGACCGTCCAGAAACGGGACGATCGGACGGGGTTGGATCGCAAATTCGTACGCCTATCCAGGAGGGCCAGCAGCGGGCCCCGCACCGTTCATGGCCCTGAGCGTGAGACTGCGACCCCGATCGTGAGGCCGTCAATTTCCCACGACTTCTGGCCCGGGCCCGCCTTGTGTTCGACAGCGTCGGATTGGGTCTCGCGCGCGACCCACTCGAGGTGGGGCTCGAGCGTTTTCCACGCCCGGTCGTCGAGGTCAAGTGACAGGCGGATCCGGTCCTCGATGGCCAGGCCCGACTCCTTCCGCGTCCGCTGAACACAACGGATGACCTCGCGTGCGAACCCCTCGGCGCGCAGCTCGTCGGTCAGCTCCAGGTTCAGGACGATCGCCTCCGCTCCGACGTCGGAGACGACGAACGGTTCCTTGGGTTCGGCCTCCACCTCGAAATACTCCGCCGGCAACTCTGCGCTCTTGCGGCCGTTCTGGTACTCGAACGTCACCGGCTTGCCGGCGTCCACCATCGCCGCGATCCGGTCGCTGGTGAGCCGCTCGACGGCCTCCGCGACGGCCTTGGCCTCCCCCCGGAAGCGCGGCCCGAGCCGCTTGATGGGCACGCGGAACGTCCGGTTCACGAACGGGTCCTTCGACGGGGAGCGCCGGACCGACTTGACGTTCAACTCGTCGGCGAGTAGCGGCAGGAGCGGCTCGAGGGCGGCAAAGCCCGCGTCACTTGCCACGATGACCGCCTCGCGAAGGGGCTGGCGCGTCTTTACGCCCCCTCCGTTGCGCAGGCGGTGCCCCCCCTCCACGAGCGCGCGCAGGCGCGCCATCGCCGCCTCGAGCTCGTCGTCGGCGTCCGCGGGGTTGGGTTCGGGCCAACGCGCGAGGTGTACGGACTCCGGCTGGCCGGTCGCGCGCAGGCCCCGCCAGACCTTGTCCGTGATGAACGGAACAAACGGCGCGGCGAGCCGGCACACGGTGAGCAGGGCCTCGTGGAGCGACGCGTAGGCCGACGCCTTGTCGGCGGAGTCCTCCTCCACCCCAAACCGGTCGCGCGACCGCCGGATCCACCAGGTCGATAGGTCTCGGACGACGAATTCCTCGACGGCGCGCGCGGCCTTGTGCACAT
>CBEUCC010000061.1:0-15127 GCA_965541515.1 uncultured Thermoplasmata archaeon | reverse complement strand
CCCCTCGACACAACACCCGGCCGCGCGCTGGAAACGGAGACACTCCCGCCGATGAGGTCGGGCGGCTCGATCGCCACGAATTCGGGTCGCAGCGCCGCGACGCGTGCGGCTTGCGCGGGCCCACCGGCGCAGATGACCGTGACGAGCTTGGCCTTGCGGCACACCTCGCGCGCTCTCGCCAGCGCTGCAGGGGGCAGCCCCTTCTCGGAGTGGTTGAGCAGTGTGCCCACCGCCCCGAGCGAGCGCACCTGCTCGGGTGGGATGGCCCCGGTCTGCTGGCCGGGCCCGACCGGGTCGACATGCTGGGCAAACACCGGGACGCGCGCGACCCCAGCGACCGCGCCAAGGTCCAGGGCCGAGGGGGCGAGCGCAATCGAGACGCCGAGGTCGGCCGCGACGCGCCCCGCGGCACGGGTGATCCGCAGCGCGTGGCGGCCGCTGGATTCCGGGTACGTCTTGAGGTTGACCAGGACGAGCGGCAGCGCGACCTTGCCGCCCAATCGCCGCCCTCCCGGGCCGTACCGGCGCCGGTGTCTATACCTAGTTTTGGACGGGGCGCCCCCGTTGGCTTCCTCGCGCAACACTTTGAAATACGGCGCACCGGCCTGGCGCGGTCGGATGTGGGCGCTCGGCCTCCTGCGCCGCCGCAAACCCCGCGTCCTGCTCACCGTCATGGGGATTGCGCTCGCGGTCGGACTCACGACCACGATGCTCTCCATCTCCGCAGGGCTCGAGACGTCGTCCCAGCGGGTCATCGCCGGCACAGGCGTCGACCTGCTCGTGCTCGACGAGGGCTCGAACGTCCTGTCGACCCACCACCTCCCGTTCCCGGGCGGCACGGCCATCGCCGACGCGATCGAGGCCCGCCCGGAGGTGGCCACCGCCTTCCCCGTCTACGAGCGGTCCGTCACGCTCTTCCCGACCAACTTCGCCTCCTGCGCGCCGGGCTGCCCGGCGGTCAACGCCCAGGCCAACGGGGAGGTCCCGGCCCGCCGCGGCGCGCTAGGGGGGGTCGAATTCGAGTCGGGGCAGTACTTCCTGACGCTCGACGACTCCTTCGCGTCCACCGCCGAGTACCGCGAGGGGCTCTACCCGGACGGTTTCAACTCGGGCGCGTTTACCCGCGAGGTCGTGGTCAACCGGGCCGTCGCACGGGAGCTTGGCGCGTCGGTGGGCGACACGGTATACCTCTCCGCGACCCGCGACTTTGAAAGGGCCCAGCCGTTCACCGTGGTCGGCGTCTATGAGGCGTCGTTCGAGACCGGACAGTCACGGGAGGTCCGCCTCCACCTCTCCGAACTCCAGTACATGGACCGCAGGACCGACGACCCGGCCACCATGATCGCGCTCGACCTGGGGGACCCGTCGCAGGAGGCCGCGGTCGCGGTGTGGGTGGAGGGACAGTACCCCGGGCTCAAGGGCGCCCAGCCCGAGGAGATCCTGTCCGAGCTGGACCGCACGACCGAGGCCTTCACCGTCTTTGCGGGCCTCATCGCCGCCGTCTCGATCGGCGTGGCGGTCCTGTTTGCAGCGACCGTCTTCATGATAAGCGCGCGCGAGCGGGTGGCGCAGATCGCCGCGTTGCGCGCGATTGGCATCTCGCGGGGGACGATCTTCAAGCAGATGCTGCTCGAGTCGGGGGTCGTCGGCGCCTTCGGGCTCGCCCTCGGCCTCGGGATCGGCGCGCTCCTGGCCTTCACCGTCGACTTCATCTTCAAAACGACCACGGAGCGCGTGCCCCACGGGATGGACGTGGCGGCCGTCACCCCGGAGGTCGTCCTGGTGGGTGGGCTGACCACCGTGCTCATCGGGGTCGGGGCGGGGCTCGTCCCGGCGGTCTGGGCCACGCGCCTCCCGATCGCAGCGACCATCCGGAACCTGTAGGGCAGGGGGGGGGCAAGCGCCGGTGTGGACCAAGGAGCTTCGACGCCACAAGGGCCGGTCCTTGGCAACAGCGCTCGCCGTGGCGGTCGCGGCCGGGCTGCTCGTCGCGATGCTCTCCATCTCGAACGGGATCATCGCGACGGTCGAGTCCTCGATCACCGAAGGGGGCGCGGACATCCTCGTGGCCGCGCCCTACGACACGGAGTTTCGGGCCGGCCACGCGATCGGGGCAGACCTCACCGCTTGGCAGGACGTGGCGGTTGCCTCGCCCGTGCTCGACACGACCGTCAGCGTCTCCTCCGGGGTGCCCGGGACGCGCACGCTCACGCCGGTCGCCCTCGGGGTGGTCCCGCGCGACTTCTTCGCCACGTTGCAGCCCTCGGACCGTGCGCTGCTCAAAGGGCGCTTCTTCTCTACCCCCGGCGACGACCACTTCGCGGCGGGCGCGTATGACGGGCCCTTCTCGGGGGAGGTCATCCTCTCCGAATCGCTCGCCGAGGAACTTGGCCTCGCGCTGAACGACACCGTCGATGTCGCGCCCGAGGTTTCCTCCCCGCGCCAGCCCTTCGTCGTCGTCGGGACGCTGGCGACGCAACTCTCGTCCGAGCAGATCATCCAGGAGCTTCGATGGGCCTTCTTCCGCCTTTCCGAGCTCCAGGAGCTCGTCGGCGTGGGGCTTGGCAACGGCACGGTCGAGGACCGGGCGAGCCGGGTGATCGTTACCCTCGAGCCGGAGGCGCGGCTAGCGCCCGGCAGGGCGAGGGAGGTTCGCGACGCCATCGAGGCCGCCTACCCCGACTTTGCCGGGATGGTGCAGACCAAGCAGGAGCGGCTAGACCTCCTGCAGGACGAGTATGTCGTGGCCGAGGTGTTCTATGTGGCCGTCGGGTTCGCGTCGCTGGCGATCGGCCTCCTGTTTGTGGCATGTGTCGTCACGATCTCCATCTCCGAGCGCACGCGGGATATCGGGATCCTCCGGGCGATCGGCGTCTCGCGCCGCTCCATCTTCATGATGGTGCTCACCGAGTCGCTGGCGCTCGTGGCGGTCGGGGCCGCGTTCGGCGTGGCTCCGGGGTACTTCGCGGCCCAGTACCTCGGCGGCTACGTCGCCTCGACTCAGGGTGTCGAGCCGACATTCATCGATTTTACGCCCGACCTCGTCTTCGGGGCGCTGGTGTGGGTCGTGGCCTTCGGCCTGGTGGCCTCGCTCCTGCCCGCTTGGAGGGCGACGCGCGCGCCGGTCGTGGAGGCGATGCGCGCGGCGCTGTGACCGCCGCCCGGTCAGTTTATACGCAGCGTGGGTCGATCCGCAGGGTGTTGCAAACGGGAGGGACGCCGCTGATTCGCCTCGAGGGGGTCACGAAGCACTACACGGTCGGCGGCTCGCTCGTGAAGGCGCTCGACGGGGTGACACTCCCCATCGAGAAGGGTGAGTTCGTCGCGGTCATGGGGCCCTCGGGGTCGGGCAAGTCGACGCTGCTCCACGTCATCGGGTGCATCGATACGCCGACCTCTGGGACCCTGTGGTTCGACGGCCAGGATGTGTCCAAGCTAAGGAACGGCGACCTCACGAGGCTGCGGCTCAGGCGCGTGGGGCTGATCTTCCAGCAGTTCTACCTGATCCCGACCCTGAAGGCCGTCGAGAACGTGGAACTGCCCATGCGCGAGGCGCGCGTCGCGCGGGCGCAGCGCCATACCCGCGCGCGCGAACTCCTGGAGCAGATGGGGCTCGCCGGGCGGCTCGAGCACTACCCCTCGCAACTCTCGGGGGGCGAGCAGCAGCGGGTGGCCATCGCGCGGGCGCTTGCCAACCGGCCGGATGTGGTCCTGGCGGACGAGCCCACGGGTGAGCTCGACTCGAAGACGGCCGACGAGATCCTATCGCTCCTGGGCCGGCTCAACCGCGACGGCCTCACGATCGTCCTTGTCACCCACGCCGCGCGCGTTGCCGCGCGGGGGTCGCGCCGCGTGGAGCTCCTAGACGGCCAGGTCGTGTCGGACGGGCCAACGACCCGCGAGGGGGGATGAGCCGTCGGCCCGCGCGCGCGCGGTCGGCGGGGGGCCAAGGAGCCATGGAGAGCGCGCGCCGTGGTGACTGACGTCGACGGGACGCTTACCGCGAAGAGCCGCCTCGTGGACCTCGAGGCGATCGAGGCGCTGCGCGCGTCCGAGGCGGCCGGCGTCCCCGTGGTGCTGGCGACGGGCAATGTGTTGCCGATCGTCTACGCGCTCTCCTACTTCATCGGCACGACCGGGCCCGTCGTCGCGGAGAACGGGGGCCTGCTGTTCCACAAGGGACGGACCAAGCGGCTCACCGACCCGGCCGCGGCCACCGCCGCACACCAGGCGGTCCTGCGCCACGAGCCCCTCGAGCGTCTCTTCACGGACCAGTGGCGCGTCACGGAGGTAGCGTACCCGGAGCGGCGCGGGACCCTTGCGCGGGTCAAGCGGGCGCTGGAGGCGGAGGGGGCCATGTCTTCGGTGCGCGTCGAGCGCACCGGGTTTGCGGTGCACCTGATGGACCCGCGTCACTCGAAATTCGAGGGGGTGCGGGCCGCGCTCACACTGCTCGGGGTGAACCCGGCCGATGCGATCGCCTTTGGCGACTCCGACAATGACCTCTCGATGATCGAGGGCTGCGGGGTGGGCGTAGCGATGGGCGACGCCTCCGCCGCGCTCAAGCGCGTCGCAAACTTCGTTGCGGGGGCGCCCCAGGGCGCAGGGATCTGGGAGGGCCTCGAGCGGTACGGGGTGGCCTCGCGCAGCGCTACCAGCGCAGCGCGCGGCGCGCATGCTCGGCCCACGCGCGAACCCCGACGGCCATCAGCGCGAGCGCCGCCACGGCCACGACAAGCGCCTGCTCGAGGGGCGACGAGAGGACGCCGGGAAGCTGCGCCTTCGGGACGACCTCGAACTCGACGGTCTTGACGACCGCGCTGGCGGTGCCGTCGTACACCACCACCGTGACCACGTGCCGGCCGGGCCCGACCGACACCCACACCACCGGTCCGGTGTCGGCCAGCGGCTCCCCGTCCATCCACCACGAGAACGCAAGCGTTCGCCCCTCCGGGTCGAAGCTCGGTGTGGCGTCGAGCTTGAGGTCCACGCCCGCGAGGTACGTCCCACCGGGAATCGGGCTGCGCAAGACCAGGTGCGGGGCCAGGTCGAGCCCGCGCGGCGGGACCACGGTCACTGCTACGGGGTCCGAGGTCTGGACGGGCGTGCCGGCTACGTCCTGCGCCCGCCACTGGATGACGGAAGTGCCCACCGGCAACTCGAACAACACGACGACCGTGACCTCCGATACGATCCCCTCCACCCCGGCGCTGCGCCATCGGGTGGACGCGCCGTTTGGCATGTACACCACAAACTCCACGGTCGAAAGGTCGACCCCCGAGCCGTCCTTGTCGGAGATCGCGATGCTCAGCCTGTTTGCGGCCTCGAGCATCGCCCCGTCGGCGGGCATCGCCGGTCCAAAGGAGACGGGCTGCGTGTCGACGAGGATCCGCTGGTACCCGCTCCGCACGGGGCCGTTGCCCGCGCGGTCCGTGAACTCCCACTGGACGAAGTTGTCCGTCCCGTCGGAGACGGGCAGCGCCCCGCTCCCAACGACGCCGTCCGGCGTGCTCTGCAGGGTCGGCTCGAGCCACAGGCTCCACTGGTTCGCGCCGGGCGGCAGGTACCGGAAATGGACCGTGCTCGTGTCAACGCCTGAGACCGAGTCGGCGATGAAGACACGCGATGTGGCGCCGGTGTCCTTGAGCCAGGCGCCGGCCGTGGGCGCCAGCACCTTGATGGACGGCGGCGTCGAGTCGACCGGGACAAGGAACGCGGGGGACTGGTACGTGCCGCCCTCCACGAGCGTGGCGCGCAGCGAGACGCTGTTCCTCACGCCATCGGGCAGCGAGAGGCGCAGCGCGAAGTTCGTGGATTCGCTCTCCCCTTCCAGGCCCGCCGATTCCCACGGTCCGGCCGCGGGCGTGGAGACCATGTACTCCATCGTGGCAAGGTCGATCGCCACACCGCGGGGGTTGGACACGGAGAAACTGAACGCGATGTCGCCCGACCGCATCCACCCGCCCGACTGTGGGCTTGACATGGTGAACTCCACGGCGCCGTAGTCGAGGCCCAGCCGGACGACCGGTGAGACCGCCGGCCCGTTGCCCACGAGGTCGGCGGCGCGCAATTGGAGAAAGTTCGACTGCCCTTCGACGAGGTGGACCGCTGCGGTCGCAACCAGGGGCGACGACCCCGTGGTCGGCGCAACCTGCCACTGTGTAAACTGGGGCGGGTCGGTGTGCGAGAGCGACCACTCCACGGAGCCGGCGGCCACGCCCGAGCCCGCGTCGTCGATGGGGACACTCACCTCGATGTCAGCCACCGACAGCGTTGAGCCGGTTGGGGGGTTGGCCGCCCCGAACGCCACCGGCGACCCGTCGACGACCATCGGCACCTGGACACCGGCAAGGACACGCTCGTTGGGAGCCATGGCCTGCACAAACGCCGCCGGGGCCGGCTCGCCGGGTTGCGGCGCGGCCCTGCGAGCGTCAATCTGCCCCGTGACGCCGTCGACCGAGGCGCGTGTGGGGGGAAGCGCGCCGCCCCCGACGCGGACGAAGAACTCGCTCGCCGCGGGCACGACTGCCGTGCCCGCATACGCCACCGAGCCGCCCGTCCAGTGGAGGACCTCGCCGGCGCGGACGAACCCGCCCGGCGCGACCTCCCGGCCGCCGTCACCCTCGACCGCGAGCGGCGCCGAAAACTCCAGGCTCGAGATGACGTGGAAAGCGCCCTCGTCCTCCAGCTCTGCATTGGTCCCGGCGCGGTCGGCGGCATACAACTGCACGGAGACGGGCTCGACCTCTTCAAACGCCCACGCGAACCGCAGGCCGACGTACAGCATGTGCCCGTGCTTGATCGAGCCCGAGGGGGCAGCGACTGTGTCCGGTGCAAGCTCGATCAGGTCCGCGTCGCCCGCGTCCATCGTGATCTGGCCGCCCGGCGGCCAATGAATCGTGGGCGCCCGTCCAAGCGATGGCGCCACGAGGCTGAACTCCACCCGATCCAGGTCGGTGAGCGGGGCGCGGTAGACCACCGTGGCGACGATGTGGTAGGCGATTGGCCTGCGCGCCAGCACATTGCCGTCGGTGAGGTCTGGGAAGTCGAGGATGACCCCCGCCTCCGGCAAGCGCAGGCGAGCGCCCGCGTACAGGTAGACGGCGCCCGCGTCGGCGTGGCCGGCCACGTCCCGGCCGGGCGCGGACACGGCAAGGTCGTCCATCCCGTCGCCGTCGAGGTCGCCCGGGCCGGCTGCGACCGCGCCATAGAGGTCGTTTCCGGCCGCACCGGCCTCGGTGAAGTCGTAGGAGGTCGCAAGCCCCGACGCGCTCCCGAAGTAGGCGAAGAACTGTCCGTTGGTGAACGGGCCGTCGGCGCTTGCCGTCGGGGCCCCGACGACCACGTCCCCGTAGCCGTCGCCGTTCAGGTCGCCCACGGCCGCGACGGTCGTGGCGTACCCTTGTCCGGATGCCCCCGCGCGCACACTCGCCCACCCAGGAGCCACGCCCGAGGCCGAGCCGTGGATCGCGTAGGCCTTTCCCACATCGGGAACCTCGGCGCTCTGGTCGAAGCGCGGGGCGCCAACAACGAGGTCGGCCTTCTGGTCACCGTTGACGTCGGTGGCCGCGACCGAAGCCCCGAAACCGTCGTCGCGCTGCTCGCCGTCGCGGACGGTCGGCTCCGCGATCAACAGTTGGCGCGCACCGTAGAAGATGAAGATCGAGCCGTACCCACTGGGGGAGGAGACGCCGCCGGTCGTGACGACGAAGTCGCCGAGCCCGTCGCCGTTGAGGTCGCCCGCGCCGGTCGCAAGGGCGCCAAACGCTGTGCCGGCCGGCCCCTGGTACGCCCAGGCGGGAGTCCCGTCCAAGCCGTCAGCCGAGCCGGCAAAGAGCCAACACCAGCCGCCGGCCGTCGCTCCCGGGGGCGTGTTTGCGCTCACAAGGAGGTCGTCGAAGCCGTCGCCGTCGACATCCGCCACGATATCGACCCCGGCGGCGAACGTGGTAGCAAACGCCGGCGCCGTGATGGTCTGGCGTTGGTTGCCAAGCAAGCGCGTGCTCTCCCCCATGATGACCTCGACATGCCAGACGGTCGTGCCGTCGGACCGGGGCACGCCGACCACGACGGCCAGGTCGTCGTGCCCGTCGCCGTTCAGGTCGCCCCCGCCAGCAAGCCGGACCCCGAAGAGTTCGCCCGGCGAGCCCTTCAGCGTCCGGGCGGGGGCCAACGGCATGGCGGCGCGCTCGCCGACTACGACATTGACCGACCACGGGTTGCGCGTCGTGTAAGCAAGGTCCCCCAGTCCGTCGCCGTTCAGGTCGCCGGCGGCGACCATCGCCATCCCCGCATGGTCGAGGTCGGACGCGCCCGTCAGCGCCCGGGCCGGGACATCGGCCACGTCATCCAAGATCTCCGGGCTGCCTGCCGCCGCCCCGGGCGTCAGCGTGCCCCCGTGCGGGGCATTGCCTTCGCCGCCAAGCTGCGCGTTGGGCCCGGGGAGACCGGCCGACGCGGGCGTGAGCGCACCGGCAGCCGCCGCGGGCCCCACAGCCCCCAAGACCATGAAGGCACACACAAGGATGGGCAAGAGGCGTTGTCGCAACCGTGGATGCGCCGCACGCACTCCGGATGGCCCCCTTCTTTCCTTCCGCAAAACCATGATTGCCTGAGACGATTCAAGTCCGATGTGTGGTTGATATAGGTTGCCCCCGAGCCAGGCCTCGTACCGTGCAATACTTGGGGGCGCCCTCCTCGCGCCGTCGGGGCACCGGCAAATGATTAAATGTCCCGGCCAATGGAGAGGGCTGCCTGCCTGGAGCGGTAGCCGCGCTTGGCTTGAGGGGTTTCCTTGCGCGCCTTTGTCTCCCTTGCGGCAGGAGACCTGTTCTCGTTTGGCCCAGGGGTCCCTCAGGCAGAACCCGAAGGCGCCCTCTCGCGCCTCTCCGTCGAGGCCCTTGAGAAAGCGCTGCAGGGGGCGGGGGGCGAAATGCGATTCGTTTCAAGCGAAGCCCGCCACCTGACTCTGAAGTTCCTCGGGGACGTCGACAAGGGGATGACGCGCGCGCTCTCCGGCGCCCTCGAAAAGGCGGTCAAGACCGTGGCCCCCTTCCCGGTCGGGGCGCGGGGAGTCGGTTTTTTCCCGAGCGCCCAGCGCGCACGGGTCATCTGGGTCGGGCTGGACGACCCGGAACACCGCCTCGTGGCGTTGCACGACGCCATCGACGCCGCGCTCGGGAAACTCGGCGTCGAGCAGTCTAGTGCGACCTTCGTGCCGCATGTGACGATCGCACGCGTGGTCAAGGCGCCGCCCGGGGAGCTGCTCGCGCGCGCGGTTGACCCGCTTGTGGCCACCCGGTTCGGGTGGTCGAAGGCGGAGGGCGTGGACCTCGTCCAGTCCACACTCACGCCGAAGGGGCCGGTATACAAGACGCTCTCCAAGCACGCCTTCGCGGATGGGTCCCGGTGAGGCGCGCGCCGTTTCCTCGCGAAAGACTGGTGACGCAAGCCTTATCCGCGCGAGGCGGCAGTCGCGGCCTGAGGAGCGTGGGACGGTAGCGCGGTACCTGGGCCCTCTATTCGTTCTGCTTGGCGTCTTGGCCTTGGGGGCGGCGCTTGGCCAGGGGGCACCGCCCCCCACCGGCGACTGGGTCGTAACCGGGGACGAGACCTACACAAGCCAGACGATCACCCTGGAGGGCAACCTCACCGTGGCGCCCGGCGGCAACCTCACCCTTCTGGACGTGGTCCTCGAGATCAATTCGACGGCGGCCGCGCGGCGCGGCGTGACCGTGCAGGGTACAGGCAAGCTCACGACGGGCGACCTGGACGGGTCGGCTGCCACCCCGCTCGACCGGACGTTCGTCTGGCCGCTTGGCGCTGGCGAGGCTATCTTTTTCGTCGCGGAGGCGGGCTCGACACTCAACCTCTCGCAGACGGCGCTCATGGGCGTCGGGTACACGCAGTCGCCCTTGAACGCCTCGGGCCTCTACATGGACCACGCCTTTGTCACCCTCTCCAACCTGACGGTGTCGAACTCCTTCTTCGGACTCGTCCTGCTCGGAGACTTCGGAAACGTCACCCTCAGCGACATCACGGTGCACAACAACACCTACGACGGTGTCTCGTTGAAGGGGGCGACCAATGTGTACTTCCGGGGGCTAATCTCCGCGGACAACGGGGGCGCCGGCCTCCAGGCCACAAACGGCACCAGCACCCTCCGGTCCGTGTCGTTCCTGCGCAATGGGGACGGCCTGGCCGTGAAGTTCGGGGCCACCTCGAATGTCCAAGCGTTTGACGCATCCGGGAACCAGAACGGGGTCGTGGCGCTCACCGACGCGTCCATCGTCATGTCGCTCGGCCGGGTCTCGAACAACACCAACATTGGCGTGGACGTACGGATCTCGTCGGTCGTTTCCCTGACCTCCGTAACGCTTTCAGACAACCCGACCCACGTGTATGTGACGGGCGGCTCGACCTACAACCAGGTGAGGGGGAGTGTGGCCCGCGGCATCGTCGGGTTCCACGCGCGCACGGGGTCCAACGTTTCGGTGTTGGATGCGAGCGTCCAGGGGATTTCGGGCTCAGCGTTCGACATCGACTCGTCCTACGCGGAGTTCATGCGCGTCTCCTTCGCGGGCATCGCCGTCGGGGGGTCGGTAAGCGGCGGGACGGGGTTCGTCTTCATCGACAGTTCGCTGACGGACTCGACGGTCGGCGGGTTCCTCTTCGTCAACACCGCAGGCGTCATCCTGCACAACCCGACCTTCCGGGACAACCGCGGGTCGTCCGTCGTGATGACGGGCTCGAGCACGGGGCGGGTGTCGGCCTCGCTTGCCGCCACCTTCGTGAACACGACCGCTGTGCTGGACGACCTGAATGTCACGGGCACGCTCTGGGTCGAGAACTCGACGCTCCACGTGATGCGGGCGCGCGCCTGGGTCGTCACCGGCTCCTTCCACGGGGAGCGCGGCGGCATCATCGGCGACGTCGCGGGCGCGTCGCTGACCGTTCGCCAGGCGGCGTCCCTCGACCTCTCCCAGTTCGGCGTCGGGGACTTCGCTCTCCACATCGACGGCGACCCGTCCACAGCGTCTGTCCAGGGTTTCTCGGTCATTGGCTCCGGTGCGATTGAGGCCTCCAACGGGACCCTTTTCTCGTGGCGAAACGTGACCGCCGTGACGGGCGGCACGGTCCGTGTCTCGTCAGGAACACTCGAGCTTGTCGGTGGCTCCGCGACGGACATCGCCATCGGCGACGGCTCCTCCCTTTGGTTGCGCGACTACCTCGCGGACGTCCCCGGCGCAACCTACGGGGCCGGCGCGTCCCTGTACGAGACGTGGTCCGTCACCGTGCAGCTCGAGTGGGCGCTGGGCGTCCGGGCCCCCGGGCAGGCGGTGGAGTTCCAGAACGTGACGGGGCAGGCGGCCGCGTCCGGGACGACGGGGTCCACGGGCCAGTGGGACGCGGGGTACGTCCGCGCGCGGACGGGCACCGCGTCGGGAGTCGTTTCGGACAACCCCTACAGCATCGTCGGGGGCTCCGGCTCGTGGGTCGTGACCGCCACCGCGACCATCAATGCACCGACACTAGCCATCGTGCAGCTCAACGATCTCACCGCCCCCTCCGTCGTGATCACCTCCCCGGCCCAGGGCACCGGGACGAGGGCCGACCCCGTCGTCGTCGTCGGGATGGCCGCCGACGGGGAGAGTGGTCTTGCGGAGCTTGCCTGGTCGTACGACAACGCGTCGTTCAATGTCGTCGCGGTGACCGGCTTCTTCTCGATCTCGGTCGCTGCGCCCGTTAATACGAGCTACACGGTCACGGTCCGCGCGACGGACCTAGCGGGGAACCGGGGGTGGGCCGAGGTCACGTTCCTCGTCGACCGCATCGACCCCACCATCACGATCACCGCTCCCGTGAACGGCTCGCGCCTAAAGGGTCCCGACCTGACGGTCACGGGCCGCACAGAGGCCGGCGCGAATTTGACCGTGTCCGGGCAGGGCGTCGCGGTGGACGCACTCGGCGACTTCACGCACGTCATCACCCTTGCCGACGGCGTCCACACGATCGTGCTGGTCGCGGTCGATACGGCCGGCAACAGCGCCACCCTCGCGGTCGTCGTGACCCTCGACTCGACGCCCCCCGCGATCATCGTCGAGAGCCCGCTCAACAACACGGTCCTTGCGTCTGGGCAGGCCACGCTCACCGGGCGCGTCGAGCCCGGGGCGTCCCTCTCGGTAGACGGCCTGGCCTACGCCGTCCTTTCGAACGGCTCGTTTTCGGCCGACGCGTTCCTCGACCTCGAGGGCGTGAACAGCTTCGTCCTGCGCTCCGTCGACGCGGCCGGAAACGAGAACGAGGTCGTCTGGGTGCTCCTGCGCGACACGCAGGCCCCGACGGTGACCGTGGCGGGGCTCGAAGGGCCAGGCCCGTGGGTGATCAACACGACCTCCCCGGCGTTCCAGATCACGGTCGACGAGGACGCGGTGATCGAGGCCTCGACGGAGTCGGGGTCGAACCTGGCGACCTTCACGGGCACAAGCGCCCTCTACACGCCCATCCTGCTCCACGGAAACACGACGCTGAACATCACCGCGACGGACGCCGGCGGCAACCGGAAATCCGTGGTCTTCGCACTGCGCGTCGATGTGGACCCCCCCGACTACACGCTCGACCCCCTTACGGCAGGCGGGCTCGTGCGCCAGAACCCGTGGGCACTCACGATCGCCACGGAGCCCGGCGCGCATGTCACCGTGGGGGGTGCCCCCGCCCAGCCCACCACGCCCGGCGGCACCACGTTCCGGGCAACCGTGGACCTCCAAGAGGGCGTCAACCAGGTCGCCGTGTCGGTCACCGACGCCGCCGGGAACCGCCTGGACGTCTCGGTCACGATCACCCTCGACACCCAGCCGCCGTTCCTGCGAATCGAGTCGCCGCAGGACGGCGCCGGGGTCTTGGAAGAGTCGGTGCTCGTGGTGGGCACGGCCGAGACAGGCGCCACCGTCACCGTCGGCGGGTCGCCCGCGGCGGTTGACGCGTCCGGGCGGTTCGAAGTCGACTACCCGCTAGTGCGGGGGGCCAACACGATCGTCGTCGAAGCCATGGACCCGGCCGGCAACACCGCGCACCTTTCGCTCGTCGTCACCCGCAAGGGCGGCGGCGCCGGAGGCCTCACGGGCATCGACTTCATCGACGACAACCTCTACTTCGTGCTCCTTTTCGCCGCGATCGCCGTGGCAGGGGCGGCGATGGCCACGCGCGGGCGGCGCAAGCGCCGGCAGCTTGCCCGGCGCTCGGCGGCCCTTGGCGACGAGTTGGAGTCCTCAGTCAACATGCGAGGCGACCTGGGCGCGGCCGACAACTTCTCGCCCCGGCAGGTGCAGGACAGCGACTTCCAGTCGTTCGAGGACTTCCAGCGCAAGCAGGGGGGGGGGCCTTGAGGCGCCGGCCCCCGCTCGCCCTGACAGGCCCCCAGGCCGCCTGGCCCCGGCGCCGCTGCAGCCCCTGTGCGTTGCCTTGACTGAGAGCATTGGAGAATGGTTAAATAGCAACCGATCGCGATAAAGCCACGTGGAACAGATCTGGAAACGGGTTACCGTTGGGCCCGATACCTTCGAAGCCCTCTCCTCTGAAGAGCGCATCTCCATCCTCAAGCTCCTCGACTCGAGCCGGCAGTTGACGGGGACCGATGTGGCCAACGCGCTCGGGATGTCCAAGTCCTCGGCCTTCAAGCAACTCAACCGGCTGGCCCGCGCGGGGCTCGTCGAGCGCATGGACGAGGGCCGGAAGTGGATCTACTACCGCAACACATCGAAGGCCGAGCGCTTGCTCCACCCGGAGGACGTTACGATCCACCTCATACTTTCGGCGGGCATTGCCGCCCTCATTGCCGGCCTGTTGCTCCTGCTGGCGATCCAGCCCATCCTCGGGCCGTCCGCAGGGCTCGCCGACGACCTGGACGGCGGGGACCTGAACATCCTCGTGCTCGGTAACCCGACATTCGCGGACGGGTCGTTCGTGATCGAGGTCTTCGCGGGGGCCGCGCGCCTTGCCGATGTGGAAGTCCTTGTTCTTAGCGCCGACGACCTCAGCGTGGTCGCGCAAGCCGGGGAAGCGCAACCCTTGCCCGCCCAAGTCTCCACGAGCCGCGTGCAGACACTCTCGGCCGGGCCGAGCGTGACGGTCCTGGACACCGACGCGAACGGGTGGGTCAACGCGGGCGACCAGATCGTCGTTTCTGGCCAAGCCAACGGCGCGACGCTCGAGGTCAACGCGCGCACCGGCGGCTGCCTGGCTTCCGTGCCGCTCACCGCATAGGGGCGCGCCCCTCCCGGGCCCCCAGCGCAGGGTCGAAGCCTCCAAATAGCGACCCCGAGGTTCTCTCGGCCCGGTGGTGGCTGCAGGTGGAGAAGATCTCCGACCTCAAGGGAAAAGCCATCATCACCGCCGACGGAAAGAGCGTCGGCAAGCTGGTCGACGTGTCCATCGATGAGCGGTCGTGGCGCGTTAGATCCATCATCGTCGATGTCGAGCCGTCGCTGGCGTCGCTCTTCGGCGTCAAGAAGGGGTTGCTCAAGAGCCCGCTCGTCCGGATCGCGGCCGAGACGGTCGAGCACGTCGGGGACGTGGTCAAGTTGCGCGAAGAGCTCGACCAACTGAAAGTGGAGTTGCACGGGGGGTAGGGTACGGTGGCGGTTACCGGGGCCGAGCTCGTCGGAAAGGACGTAATCACGAGTGACGGCCGGAACGTGGGAACCGTGACGGATGTTGCGATCGACCCCCGGCGGATGCGCGTGCGCGACCTGCGAGTCACGATCGACAAGCGGATGGCCGAGGAGCTTGGGCTCCTCAAGGAGCGGAAGGGCTCGCAGTTCCTCATCAAGACGGAACACATCCGTGGCGTCGGCGACCACGTGATGCTCCAGAGTACCTTGAGGGCCCTTGCTGAGCTGGCCGCCACGGCCCGCGGTACGGGCGACTTGGAGCCCTTCGACTGAAGCGACGGCACCGGGGGGGAGCGCCCACGCGGGAGGCCAGTGCGTTTGTCGGTCGTCGCATTCGGCTCGTCTTTGACGCGGTCGACGCCACGCCTGACCTGGCAGCCGAGGGGCCGGTCGAGGCGACCGTCGCCGCCGTGCGCTGGGACGTGCACGGGGGTGGGCCGCTCATCGAGGGGACGGTC
>CBEUCC010000060.1:0-15129 GCA_965541515.1 uncultured Thermoplasmata archaeon | reverse complement strand
GCCCCGCTTGACAGCGGGGTAGGCGTCTGCCTTCGCGTCGAGTAATCTACGCTGGCGTTGTCGCCATCGTTGCTGTCGTGCTGATGATCATCATCCCGGGGATGGACAGGCCGGCGACATATCTTCGTCTTCCCTGCGAGCCGACCGTCCAAACGGCCAACGGAACGTACTGCATGGCCGAGGTGGAAATGCCCCATTGTGAAGGCGGGCCCGGCAGTTCCACGCCCTACGTCAACGTCGACCTTGGAAACTTCTCGTTTTCCATGCGAATTGAGAGTTGTCAAGCGCCTGGCGGGATGACCCTAGCCGGCTCTTGCACCCCGGCGGAGGGGGCCTCTTCCGCTTTCAAGCTCCAGTCGTTGATGAGGCCGGAAGACGACGGGTGGATCTGGTGGATCTCCCCGGACGCTCGGGCGGCCGTCCGATGGGACGGCGGGTACACCCTCCAGGTCATGTATGGGGTTGACTAAGGGGACGAGAGAAGGGTCGTTTGGAGGGCGGCCGGGAGCCGCCTACTGCTCGCGTGCCGTGCCCGAGATGAACCGTTGAGTCACGCGATGCTCCACGAGCGTGTCCTCGGGAGATCACTCCGCGCTGGTCGCGTTCTCCAATGTCATCTCGATCCAACCATACCCCCACCAACACTCGTAATTGATCTGCGAGCGTATCCGGCCTTGCTCATAGGGGACTTCGCCAACGGTGAGAGTCCAGTTCCAGGTGCCCATGCCCAAGGTCTCGTTGATTTCGGTTCCGGCAATAGACAGCGCCTCTTCCGGTGTGGAAGCCCGGACCGTGGTGTCATCGGGAATCGCGTTGAGGCTCATATTCCAGGTGATTCGATTTGGCGGGGCCGGCCCTTGATAGACAATAGTCCCGTTAGGCGTCGAGTAGTCCAAGTCGACGTCTGGGTCCGTGAGGGGCGATCCGGCACTATCAGACCACGCGAAGGAAAAGAAGACCCAGGTCACATTCTTCACTTCCACAGAAAAATTGTGATCCGACGCAAAACCATATCGACTGAATCCGGCGCAATAACTCCCGTCGACCACCGCCTCTGTGAAAGTAATGTTGTACGAGTGCAACGCGACGGGGTTTGCCCCCCAAGTCGACACGATTCCCGAGCCGCCAATCCCGATAATCGCCACAGATACAATCAGCGCAACTGCGAGCAACTGGAAGCGTTTGATCCGAAGCGGCTCCAGTGCCGGACCCCACACGGGAACAAGATGGAATTGGCCTTGGTATTAACCGTTCCGTAGCGCTGCTGCGAGTTCACAGCGACCGCTCGGGGACAAGGGAAAGGGAGCGCGCGGAGCGAGATTCGAACTCGCGACCTGCAGCTTACTCCGGCCGTCACGGCCGTAGGAGGCTGCTGCCATATCCGGACTAGGCCACCCGCGCATTGCGCAGAGAAGTCACTGGGGAAGCGGTGCATGTGGGGACTATCTCACCCCACCAGATGGGGCCCGGGCGTCAGACGACCCCGAGCCGCAGCCTCCTCAAGCGCGCGGGCGGCATCGTGCGTGCCAAACCGGCCCTTACGGATGAACCCATCGGCTTCTGGTTCATGGGCCCGGGTGGGTGCCCCCCTTAATCTCGAGGGTCTTTGGCCACGGGCGTCCCGAATCCGACCCGCGGCCCCCATTGCCGTTCTGGTAGCTGCATCCGTCAGTACACGCCGAGCAGTGGCCGGCACGCGAGCGCCCGTAGCATCATCCGCCGGCCCATCGCGCGCATCACCCACTCAAGCGTCCGGTCGCTACGGAAGAAGATGTCCGCGATCTTCTTGGTGTGGGCCGAGTACTTCAGTGTCGGCCCCGCGCGGTACCGCCACTCTCGCTCGTACGCCCCAAGCGGCGCGCCCCGCTCGATGTTGTCGGCCGCCGCCGCCCCTGCAAGTTGTCCGGAGACCATCGCGACACAAACGCCGCCTCCGTTTGACGCCATGACCATCCCCGCGGCGTCTCCCGCGAGCATCGTCCGGCCCACGACGGTCTTGCGGATCGCCCCGGAGGCCGGGACCCACCCGCCGCCGACATAGGTGACCTCGCCCACTTCGTAACGCTTCGCGAACTTTTCGAGGAGCGGCCGGAGGTTGACCTTTCCAGAAAGCTGCGGCTGCACGCCGAGGCCAATGTTCGCGCCGCCCTGCTTTGGGATCATCCACGCGTACCCGCCCGGCGCAACTGTTCCGAAGTAGAGGTCGACCACTCCCTCGAAGTCCCCCTTCACGTCCCAGAACATGCAGGGGCACACGACCCTGGGCGCCGCGATCCCCAGTCGCTCTCGGACCATCGACCGCGGGCCGTCGGCGCCGAGGATGACGGGGGCCGCCAGCCGCTCGCCGCGGTAGGTCTTGACCCACCCGTCGCCCGCGTCGACGACGCGCTCCCCCATCGCGAAGACGGCACCCGCCTTCATCGCGCGCAACGCCAAGAACTGGTCGAACGCGGCCCGCGAGGTCGAGTACCCTGCAAACGGCAAATCGTAGTGGCGCCCCTTCGGCGAGATGCACCGGGTCGTCGTCCACTCGCGTTTCTTGATCCACCGGGGGATGTCGAAGAGCGTGTCCACGCCTTCGACGCGCGGCATCAGCGCCTTGATCTCCTGGTTGGTTGGCATGTACTCGCCGCACTGGTACGGCTCTCCCACAACCGACCGCTTCTCGAGGACGAGGACGCGCAGCCCCCGGTCGGCGGCCGCTCGGGCGGCGCACGAGCCGGCGGGCCCGCCGCCCACCACGATGAAGTCCCACTTCTCCAAGGCCAGCTCCGGCCGGGGGGGCGAGCCCCGGGAGTATCTTGCCACGAGGTCCGGCGTACAGGAAGCCGCGCTGACCGGTCCCCCGGCATGCGCTCGCACACTGTCGGTGCCCGCCAACCCCGACGCCGCCGCGGCCACCGTCACACCTTCCGCTTCGCCAGCTCGTCGGCGAACCGCAGGAGTTCCTTGAGTGAGTCGGACGGGGGCAAACCTCTAAGCGCACGCTTTGCCCGCTGCGTGTACTTGCGGGCGACGCCCCGACAGTGCGCTTCCGCACCCGTCTTCCGGACGAGCACAAGGGCCCGCTTCACCTGCTTCTGCGTCGGGACGCCGTGGAGCGCGCCAACGACCTCCGCGAGCTCCTTGCGCTCCTTGCCCTTCAACACCTTGAGCGCAAAGATGACCGGGAGCGTCACCTTCCCTTCGCGCATGTCCTTGCCCACGGGCTTGCCAAGGGCTGCCGCTTTCGCGGAGATATCCAGCGTGTCGTCGATCACCTGGAAAGCGACCCCCAGGTTGCGCCCGTACGCAGCGAATCTCCCCATGTCCTCGTGACTTGCCCCGGCGAGCATCACCCCGATCTTCACCCCCGCCTCCATGAGCGACCCCGTCTTGCGGTCGATGATGTCGAAGTACTCTGTCTCAGTGAGTTTCGCGTTTGCGGTCTGGCGCAAGTCGTGGATCTCCCCGATCGCCATGTCCATACAAGCCCGGTTGATCGCCCGGATCGGTTCGATGCCGTACTGGCTGACAAGCCCGAAGGCCGCCGTCATCATGTAGTCCGCCGCGATGAGCGAGCGGGCGACCCCGAAACTCACATGGGCGCTTGGCCGGCCCCGGCGCATCTCGGACTTGTCGGAGATGTCGTCGTGGATGAGCGTGGCCGTGTGGATGACCTCGACGGCGGCCGCCGCCGGGACGATGGATCGGATCTTGCCGCCGTTGGCCGCCAGGTACGAAAGGAGAACGAGCGCGGGGCGGATACGCTTGCCACCAGAGCCGACCAGGTGCTCGGTGATCCGGGACAGCGTGTCCTCATCGGCCTCGACCGCACGGCTAATCGTTCGGTCTACCTCGCGCAACTCCCGCGCGATTGCTTCAAACGGGGACAAGCGGCTCGTCGGGCCATCCTGGGATGTGTACTTAACCGTTTCTTGGAAGCGCATGCGTGGCAGGGCGGGCTCTAGTCTTTGGCGTTCGGGGGCGGGCCTGGTGGATCGTCGGGTGCCTCACCGCCGGAGTCTTGTTCCGCCGGCTTGCGCCACACCATTATGACCCCATAGGCGAGCCCACCCACGGCGACGAGCCCCAGGACGGCAAGCAGCCACGTGAGGTCCTGGGCGGGCGGCACTTCCACATAGGCCACCGGGATCGTTGCCAAGGCAATGTCCGCCACTTGGGCGCCCACCAGGAGTTCGATCCGGAGGAAGTGCGCCCCGGAGGTGTTGGCAGTCCAGTTCGCGGTCAGGGTCTGCGAAGCACCGGGGGGGACCGACACGTTGCCCTCGAAAACAGCGACGCCGTCCACAAGGATGCGGAGCCGCGCCGAGCCCTCGACCGTCCCGCTGTTGTTGACGGCGACCTCGATCCGCACAACCGCTCCCGGGGCCGGAGAGTCCGGGACCGTAACCACGGGCCCGAGCCGCAGGTCGGCCTCACCCGGGCGCGTGAAGTGCAGGGTGAGGGACGCCGTGTTGTTCGCTTCGTTCACCTCACTCACGGTGTTGTTCACGTCCACATGGAACGAGACGAGGGCCTGCAGACCCGTAAACCCGGTCGTGTCCCATTCGAGGGTCACGGTCGTGCCTAAGCCGGGCGCGAGCGCCGGCACCGGGACGTACCCCAAGACACCGGCACCTAGCCGGAACACGCCGTCGGTCGCCTCGGTCGCACCGGTTCCGTTGTTGAAGACCTCGGCCCGCAGCTGGATCAGGTCCCCCGCGCTGGGGAGGGGCGGCGTGGCGGTCATCGCCTCGACCGTGAGATCCCCCACAAGCTCCGCCAGCAGCGTGTAACTCAGGGTCAGCGAGTTGTTGAACTCGGAGGTCTCCGCAAGCTCGTCGTCGGGGTCGATCGCCACCGTGAGCAGGTGTGTCCCTGCAAGATCCGCAGGGACAGTGAATGCGGCCGTGACCTGACGCGTTTCCCCGGCCTGGACCGCCGGCAGGGCAACGCTCCCGAGCCTGACGTTGGAAAGGGCGCCGCGCACCTCGACGACGACGAGCCTCGTGTAGTTGGCTCCCACATTGGTCACGTTGGCCGTGACGGTCGCAACCTCACCGGCCGTGTACGAGGCCTTGTCGAGCGCGCCGCTGGCGAAGGTCAGGTCAGGCCGCGGCGCCTCGAGCACGAGCAGCGACGCGTTGGCGTTGTTGTCGGACTCGTCGACCTCGTCGAAGGCGCCCTCAGCGTCCAGCCAGACGCGGATCGAATGGGGGCCTACCGAGAGCCCGGGGGGCACCTGCCAGGAGGTCGCAATGTCCTGGAACTCGCCGCGGGATAGGGAGACCAGGGCGGTCCAAACGAGCACGCGGTCGTTCAAGCCCTGGGAGGTCGTGTTGTCGAGGTAGGTCCACACTGTCAGGGTGCCGGAGGCCCGCGCCCCCTCGTTCGTGACGGTGACCGTCAGGTTCGTGGACTCCCCGGCGAGCACGGCCGCCGGGAAGAGCGTGAGGGTTGCTGCCGCCAGGGCCGCCCGGGCCTCGACAGTTGCGATGACCACGGCCGTGTTGTTCAGCTCTGCCCCACCTGGCCCCTCGTCGACCGTGTTGTACGGGTCGGCAACGACCGAGACGAGGTAGGAGTCCCCGGGCACGGAGTCCGTCGACAGGTTCAACGAGAAATTCGCGCTCTGGCCCGCAAGGAGTAACCCGAGGTTCGCCGTCGCCTCGGTCATCGACACGTTGGAGGCGCGCACCAGGACATCACCGACCGTGTCCCCCGCTCCAAGGTTCGTCACGGTGCCGGTGATCGTGATGTTCTCGGGGACGAACACCGGCCCGGACGGCCCCGCCACCGACGACACGACCACGTCCGGGAAAACGGTGGAGGCGGTTACGGTGAGGTTGAACGGCCTCCCGTTGTTCGACTCGTTGCTCTCGGCCTCACCATCGTCGACATCTGCCACCACCATGAAGTCGTGGACGCCGGGCGCATAGCCCGCGGTCGGGACCAAGATGAACATGACACGTTCCTCTGACCACGCCAGAGGGCCGAAGCCGACCCTTGCCACCTCCGTCGAACTGCCGAGGTCCACCACCGCGACCGCCACCGGCACGGTAGCATTTCCAAACCCGTTGTTGCCAAGCACCAGGGTGATGTTCGCCGGCGTGCCCGCCTCAACCGAGGCCATCTGGGGCACGGCCGACCGGACGACATAGTCGGGGTTGAGGTTCTCGGCGAAGACGAGCTTGTTCCCCAGCAGCGGGGTGGAGTGGTCCTCGCCTGTGAGGTTGTTGGTGAGCGCGATGGAGAAGTGGAACACGGTGCCAAGGTCGTCTATGGAGATGTCGCGGCTCGAATTGTCCCCCGTCACGAAGGGGCGCGCCATCTCGAGCGTCCAGCCCGTCCCGTTGTGCCTCGCGCGGCCGGTGACGTCGCTGTCCCCGGCGGCGGGCGGCGAGAGCACCCAGCCGGGCACGACCGTGCCGTTGGGTAGCGAGCCCGAATCAAAGGTGGACCAGTTGATCGCCTGCTTGTCCGTGTCAAGGATGTGGGTGGCCGATGACGGCGCACTCGCGTTCAGGAATTCCGGGCGGGGCCCGTATGGCGACGTGACGTTGTTGTCGGTCCACGGCTCGGCCACGTCCGGGTGGAACCCGCCCGTGGGGCTCCCCCCCTGCTTGGTCGCGCTGTCCAGGTAGCGGTCCTGAGCAATTCCCAACGCGTTGCTGCGCGATGCCGACCAGTCCCAGAGGTCGACAAAGCCGGGGCTCGTGGTGTGCATCTGGTTGGGGCCGGCGTGGCAAAGCGCGGAGCACCCGATCGCCGAGAAGTTCCGTTCGGCCCCCAACCCGTCGTCGAAGTAGACGGCGAAGCTGTCGTGCCCCCACCCGGTGCGCGTCCAGTTGCCCCCCGGAGTCGAGTTATCGACGAGCTGCCACGCGTCCAGCCCCCGGTCTGGCGCCACGTCCGGCCATGTCACGAGCAGGAAAAGCCACGAGTAGTTGTGGAGCGCGCGGACGTGGACGCCAGAGCCCGGCAGGAAGGTGCCCGACATTCCGGCCGCAAGGATCTCCAGGTCGTGGGCGCCGTCCCAGAGCGTCTCGGCGACGCCGTCGATGGTGGGGACCAGGGTGGAGGGCCTGGCAACGAGCGTCTCGTCGTCGAAGGTCGGGGGGAGGTCCTCCATCGCGGGTGTGGGGGGCAGCGCCGCCACCACGCCTCCCACGAGGAGGACCGCGGCAAGGACCACCCGCCCTCGCGATATCCTTGACCCGCTGGCACCCGTCAGGAACCGACACTCCCAGATGCCCAAACAACCTACCGGTTGGCCTTAAAGCGTTTTGGAGCGCATTGTTGAATCTCGTTAGGGCCCGGGAACCTTTATGCCGCGCCCAGGGGGATCGCACGGCGTGGGAGATCGCGGCGGCGGCAAGCAGGGGCCCGGGGGCGTCCTCGACCTCCACCGGGGGGAGGACCCCGCGCAGCGCTTCGAGCGTTCGGCGCGCATCGCCTGGCTCGACCTTCCGCGGATTCAGGCCACGCGGGTGCTGCTGGTCGGCGCGGGGGCCCTTGGCAACGAGGCCGCCAAGGACCTCGCTCTCTCTGGCTTCCGGTCGTTCACGCTCGTCGACCCCGACCACGTGGTAACCACGAACCTGAACCGGTGCATCTTCTTCACTACCGAGGACGCGGCCCGCAAGGAACTCAAGGTGAACGCGGTCCGCCGGGGCGTCCTCGCGCTCGACCCGGGCGTGGTGGTGGAGACACACGCCGACCGGGTCGAGAACCTGCCGGAATCGCTCTTTGAGGAACACGACATCGTCGTGGGCTGCGTCGACAATGTCGCGGCGCGCGTGCACACCAACGCAAACGCGTACTTCCACGGGCGCCCCTACATCGACGGTGGGACGCTCGGGATGGTCGGCAAAGTGCAGGTCGTCCTCCCGCCGGAGTCCGCGTGCCTCCAGTGCGGGATGAACAAAACGCACATGGCGGAGGTAGCACGGCGCTACTCGTGCACGGGCGCGGGGATGACCTTCGTCGAGGCAGCGCAGGCGGCCGAGATCACGACCACATCGATTGTGGCGGCGGTGCAGGCCCGGGAGGCGGTGAAGGTCGCAAGTGGCCGCAGGGACCGCACGGTGGACAACCTCTGGTACTACGACGGGCTCAAGGGTAGCGCGGAGGTGCTACGCGTCGCGCGCAACCCGGCGTGTCCCGTCCACAACGGGGCGCCACGGCCACGGCCGAAGGATTAAAGCCCCCCGGGCTGACTGGGTTCCGGCTCTCGTCGGGGGCCCGCAAAGCGGGGTACTGGATGGCGGATGGTGAGGGGGCGGAGGTGGCGTAGACGGCGAAACGGCCCGCGAGGATCGACCCACGCCTGGACGCAATCCGCTACCAGGAGATGCTCCGCAAGGTCGGTGCGAAGAAGCGCTCGACCGAGGCCCAGTCCAGGGAGGCCGTCGACCGGCTCGCGAAGCTCGTCGCCTCCCTGCGGCAGATGGGGTCTGCCGGCGGCGAGGCCGAGACGGAGCTTGACCGCGCGAATTCGGCGATCAAGGACCAGGACTGGACGACGGCGTTCAACGCGGCGCGCGACGGGCTGGAGCACGGGAACCGCACGGCCCAAGAAGCAGCGCACCGCGCCGTGGACTCCGGCGTCTCGATGATGTACGATATCGAGCGAATCGGCGTGGCGCGCGACGAACTGCAGCCGATGGCGCAGGAGGCGCGGGCGTTCCTGGAGGAGGGCAAGCACCTCCAGGCCGCGCGCAAGGGACAAGAGCTTCGCGCGAAGGCCGCGCAATACGGCCGCGAGCACCTCGAGGAGCACATCCAATCGTTCGCAGGCCTGCTTGCTCACGACCGTGAGGAGGGCGTGGACACGAGGTCGCCCGAGGCGATTCTCGAGCGTGCGCGCACGATGGTGGCCGGCGGGGACGTGGACTTCGCGCAGGCGGCCGACCTGATCGCGGTGCAGGCCCAGTCGGCCCGCGAGGCGGCGATCCGGGGGGAGCCGGCCGGCGTGGGCGGGGCCGAAGGGTCCGTGAGCCCGGCGGAGGCCGAAGACCGCCAGGCGCTCTCCCAAGCGGTCGAGGACTCCTTCGAGCTAGCGGAGCAGGCGATCAAGACGGCCCAGTCGCTCAAGGGCGACCTGAAGGTGGCCGAGCGCGAGCTTTCCCGCGCTAAGTCGGCGTTCGACTCGGGCGACCTGAAGGCCGCGCGGTCGGCAGGCCGTCGGTCTATCGTGGCGGCCTCGAGCGCGGCACGCCGCGCGGTGACGGCGAGCCTCGAGGACGGGGCGGCCGAGGTCCGGAAGTTGCGCCTTGCGGGCGCGAACGTGACCGAGGTCCGAAAGATGCTCGCGATGGCGAAGATGCGGGTGACTGAGGGCTCCTACAACGAGGCCTGGGACATGGTCACGGAGCTTGTGGAGCGCGCGTCGTCTCTGCGCCAGGAGCAGCAGCAGGTGCTCCAAGAGGTCGAGGAGACCAACGGGGCGCTTGTAAAGATCACGCGGATGGAGGTCGTGCCGCCCGACGCGAGCGAGCCGCTTGAGGAGGCCCGCAACTACGCCCGCAGGGGCGATGTCGAGCGGGCCCGGGCGGCCCTGAAGCGCGCGGAGCAGTCCGGCCGGGAGTTCTGGACTCAGGTGACGGACCACGTGATGCGCCAGATGCGCGACTTTGTCCTGGAGGCGCGCGACGTGGGGGACGCGCAAATCCACCAGACACGTTCGCACTTCCAGAAGGCCAAGCACTCGCTCGATGCGGGCAACATCGAGCGCGCGATCGAGAACGTATACGACGCGGTGCGGACGATCCAGGGGGCGCCTGAGGACTACCACAAGGCGCTCAACCAGGCGGCCGAGAAGTTCCTGGTGATCGAGGTGGCGGGCAAGCTCGGTATCGCCCGGCCCCAGGACATCAAGGCGCTGCGGGAGTCGGCCGAGCTGCGGTCGCCAAAGGGGGAGGGGGGGCCAAAGCCCGCCGACCAGCACGCGGAAGACCTGGAGAAGCACCGAGCGATCTTGGACGCGATCGAGTATGACTTCCCCGCGGAGCAGGAGAAGTTTGTCCGGGCAATCCGCCGGACGCTGGACATGGAGAACGAGGTGGAGGAGGGTAAGAAGATCGGTACGGACATGAGCCGGGCCGAGGAGTTGCTCTTCGACGCGCGCTCCCAACTCTCGAAACACCGCCTGGACAAGGCGGAGCTCGTGCTGAAGGCGATCGAGACGGACATCACGACCCGCAAGGACGAGCGGATCGAAGAGCTGCTCGAGGACGCGGACGGGGACCTGAAGAACCTGCGCGCGACGGGAGTCTATATCGACGACGTGGCGCGGGAGCTGCGCGAGGCGCGCGCGCAGCACGCGAACCACAACTTCGAGATCGCGGTCGACCTGATCCAGGACGCTGTCTCGACGGCGCTCGAGCGCCAGATGGATCTGGAGGCGGCCCGGCGCGAGATCCAGAATGCGGAGTCGCTCGTCGAACTAGGGGCCGAATACGCGGCGGATGTGTCCGTCGCGGCCACGCTGCTTGACGAGGCCCGGGGCCTCTCGCGCGAGAACGACAACCGGGACGCCCGCTCGGTCGCGGTCCAGGCGGTGTCCGAGGCGCAGACGTCGCTTGCCAAGTACATCGACCTCATCTTGGAGGAGACGGAGCGTGCGGTAGACAAGGCGGAGACAGAGTACGGGGAATTCCCCGAGTGGCGTGACCGGCTCAACGAGTCCCGCAGGATGCGCGAGCAGGGCGAAATCGGCGAGGCGCTCGTCACGGCGCGGGCCGTCAGCACCTCGATCCAAGGCGCGGCCGACACGATCCACGAGATCCGCCAGAAGATCGAGCTCGTGGAGTCCTACATGGGGTGGGTGGAAGAGTACACGAAGACCGTGGTGATGCCCCACAAGTTGCTCGAGCACGCCAAGGAGCGGCTCGACCATTTCTCGCTGGAGGCGGCGCGCGAGGCGGTCAACGAAGCCGTACAGAAGGCGGAGGAGGCCCAGGGGCAATTCGTACGCGATGTGCACCAGGAAGCGTTCGAGCTCGTAGACGAGTACGAGCAGCGCGGCGTGCTGCTCACGGAGTCGCGCAACATCATGATGAAGGCGCAGGGGATGCTCGAGTCGAAGGCGTACCAGGAGTCATACAAGGCCGCGATGGACGCCCAGGAGATCGCACGCAAAGCGTACGACCTCTTCCAAAAGACCCAACGGTCGGTCGGCGAGTTGGAGACGGAGGTCCAGCAGATGGAGTCCTTCGGGATCGACGTCTCTTCGCTGAGGGACCTCCTAGAAAGTGCCTCCGCGACCTTTGCGCAGGAGCAGTACGAGGCGGCCAACACGGCGGTGGGCAAGGCGCAGGCGCTCGTCCCGCGACTGAAGGAGGCACGGACGAAGACGCTCGAGGAAGAACTCGCGGCCGTCCTTGAGTCGGCGGGCGAGGTACGGGGGGTCCAGGTCGCGAAGTTCCAGGAAGCGCTCGACCACTGCGTCAAGACCCGTGAAGGGGGCGACATTGGCCTCGCCATCGAGATGCTCGCCGAGACGACGCGGGACTTGGAGGGCGCGATGGAGCAGGGCCGCGAGGTGATCAAACTCTTGGGGGTGGCAGACGCGCGCGCAAAGGAGATGGCGGGCGCGGGGCTCGAAGCGCGGTCTCTTGAGGACGCCCACGCGATTGCCGAGCGCCGGCTCGACTCCATGGAGATCCCCGAGGCCGCGTCGCTGCTAAGGCGCGCGCTCGTCGCCGCGGAGAAGGGCCTCAAGCGGGCGGCCGAGGAGAAGCTGGAGGCGGTCGTGGCAGGGGCCCTTGACCTCCGGCTCCGCGGTCACCCAGGCGAGAGCGCCCTGCCGGCGGTCCACGCCGTGGCAGAGGCCATGCTCGAGGGCGACTATGCCGGGGCTGCGCGCCTGGCAGCCCAAGCCGAGCAAGCCTTGCAGGGCGTGCCCGAGCGGGCGCGCGCGGTCCTGGCGAACCTCTCACGCGCCCGACTGCTGGCCGCCCGCATGCGGGACGGTTACGGGGGGCCGGCGGAGGGTGAAGGCCAAATGGAGGAGGCGGCGGCCATGCTGCGCGAAGGGGACTTGACCGGCGCGGAGCAACTGGCCGCCAGCGTCGCGGACGGTGCGGCCCAGGCGCTCACGGCCCTGGTCGATGAGCGGCTCGGCGGGGTCGAGTCGGACGCCCAGGCTGCCGAGGGCGAGGGGGCCGACCCGACGGCGTCCCTGGAGGCGTTGCGCCACGCGCGCACCGCGCTCAAGGAAGGCGTCGCGGAAGGCGCGGACCACTGGGCGCATGCGGCGGCTCGCCTCGTGGCAGAGGCGCGCGAGAGTGCGAAGGTCGCCGCGGACGCACAGGCAAGGGCGGAGCAACTTCTAGCCGACGCGACCGCGTTTGGCGCCGATACCGCGGAGATCGAGCGGGCCGTCGCAGAACTCAAGGGGGCCATGGAGGCGCGGCGACACCAGCGGGCGCTCGCCATGCTCTCGAAGGCTGAGCAGGCGTGGCACGGCGCCAAGAAGGCGCGCCTCGACGGCCGCAAGGTTGGGGTCGTCGAGGCGATGCAGCGGGCGGCGAAGCTCGGGGTCCCGCAGGAGGAGCCGAGGCGAAAGCTCGCGCAGGTCGAGAAGCAGGTGGCCGACGGGCAGTTCGAGGCGGCGTTCGAGGCCCTCGAGGCGCTGGACGCAGAGATTGCGCAGAAGATCGTGCGTCGCGACGCGCTCGCGGCCAGCTTCGAGGAAGCCAACGACATGGAGACGTCCTTTTCGGACCTCGCGGTTGACTTCGGATCGTGCCGGGAGGCGCGCCTCAAGGCACGCGAGGCGCTCGAACGATTCGAGCTGGACCGTGCAGATGAACTCATCGGCCTCTACCGCAAGGAGATCGAGGGGGTGCTCACGGCGTTCACCAGGGAGAGGATCGGCGCCCTGGAGGCGGCGGTGGGCGCAGCGCGGGAGGGCGGGCTCGTCGTCAACGAGCTCGACGACCACCGGAAGGAGGCCGAGGTATCCCTTGAGGCCGACGCCTGGCGGGAGGCGCTGGAGATCGCGGACCGTGCCACCGAAAAGCTCGAGGAGGCCCAGCGCCGGCTAGAGGAGGTACGGGCCATCGCCAAGCAGGCACGGGGAACCGTCGACAAGGCAGGCCCGCTCGAGTTGGACATGGCCGAGGTCTCCGCGTCGCTCGAGACCGCGGAGGCCAGGCTCGCCGAGGGAGCGCTTGAGGAGGCGAAGGTCGAAGCCGACTACGCGCTCAAGGCCGTGCGCGGGCAGGTCGCCACCGAGGTCGACCGCCGGGTCGAGCACGCGCGGGGAATGCTCGAGGGGGCCGCGGACGCCGGGATCGTGGTGGGGCCCGAGCGCGGCGCGCTGGGCAAGGCCAAGGAGGCGGCCGAGGCCGGCGACTTCCAGAAGCTCGTGCGGGCCCTAGACCTGGTGGAGCGGTCGCTCGCGGTCAAGACGGCGGACCGGGACCGGGCGCTGGAGGCGCTTGGGAAACTGCGCGAGCGGATGGGTCAGCTCGAAGATTTTGAGATCCTGGCCGAGGAGTTCCAGGAGGAGGTCGAGACCCTCGACCGGCTGGAGGCGGCAAACGAATTCAAGAAGATCCTGCCGCTCGTCGACACGGTCGAGAAGAAGGTCGGCAAGGCCATGGGCGCGCGCGTGGAGGTGGCCATCGAGGAGACCGCGCAGGCCCTCGCGCTCTCCTCGAAGTCGAAGGTGTATGTCGGCGACGCCCCCCGCGAGCTAGAGCACGCTCGCAAGCTCTCGGCGGAGGGCGACTACCTCGAGGCGTACCGCGCCGGGCGCAAGGCCGAAAAGACCGCCTACGAAAGCAAGGACCACTTTGACAGGGCCAAACAGGTACTCCTGATCGTGGAGGACCACCTGAGCCTCGCGACCTCCATGAAGGTGGATACGGCGGACCTGGAGGCGCTGCGGATGCAGGCCATCGACGCGTTCGAGTTCCAGTCGTACGACGAGGCCACATCGATCGCGCTCGACGCCTACGGCAAGCTCGCCGGCCGGCTGAAGGAGGTGCTCCAGGAGCGGATCGGCAAGGCCTCGAGCCGGGCGGACAGCCTCGAGCTCTCGGGGGCGAACATGGACAGCGCCCGGAGTGGGCTGCGACTTGCTCAGAACTTGATGGAGAACGACGATTTGATCTCGGCCGACGTGTCGCTCGGCGGGACGGAGCGCCGGATCGAGCAGGCGGCGGAGGCGTTTGCCCGCGCGAAGGAAACGGTGGACAAACTCACGGCGCTGATCGACGTGGCAGACCTCCTGGGCGTGGACGCGAAGGTGGCGCGCAGGGAAGCGCAGGGGATCGAGGAATCGTTCGAGCACGGCGACTACGCGAAGGCCAAGGCGGCCGCGGTCGCAGGCCGGGCAGAGCTTGCCAAGGGGTGCGCGACTGAGGTAGAAAAACGCATCGAGGCGGCCCGGGAGGTGCTGCGGGGGCTTGAGGCCCAGGGCGTACCGATAGCGCCGGCGACCGGGCCGGTGGACCGGGCGACGGACGCGCTCGTCGCGCAGGACTTCGTGGGCGCGTTCAGCGCGGCGCGCGAGGCGACGGAGGCGGCCGAACAGCAGCGGCGCGCCTTCCAGGCGGCCCGCGACGCGATCCGAGCGGCCCGGCGCGGGCTACGGGTGGCCGAGGGGCTCGACGCGGAGGCCGGGCAGGGGCGGGAGTTCCTCTCGGAATCGGAAATCCTGTTCCGGAGCGGGGACTACGGGGGCTCCTCGACGGCGGCCGAAAATTCGACGCAAGAGTTGGCGTCGGCTGCGGCCGACAGCGCGGCGCTCGCGATCACCGAGGCCGAGCAGAACGTCCGCGAGTTCGCCGCGACCGGCGTGCGGTTCCCGCCGGCCGCAGACTGCCTGACCCGCTCGCGGGAGGCGCTCGAGTTGCAGGACTTCCTGGGCAGCGTGCACTACGCGCGGATGGCGTCCAAGCTGGCCGAGGACGCGCGCCGACAGGTGGACGAGGCCCAGAGCGTGCTCACGGCCTATGCGCGTGCGCTCGAGCGGGCCGAGGGCCTCCTTGGGGTCACGGACGAGGAGCAGGCGGCGCTCAAGGAGGCAAAGGCCGACTTCGAGGGCGGGCAGATGCGCCGCGCGCAGGACCGGATCTTGCGCCAGCAGCAGTCCCTGCACAACCGGGCGCGCGAGGCCCACCGCGAGGCGTC
>CBEUCC010000059.1:0-15516 GCA_965541515.1 uncultured Thermoplasmata archaeon | reverse complement strand
ATCCCCGTGTGGGTCGAAGGGAGGGAGGCCGAGCACGTGTCCGTCGTTGACGGCCAGTTCTCGGACCTCAAACGGACGATCGACCAGCAGGCCCTTTTCGGAAACGTCGGTGCCTCCGTCGGGAATCCAATCACGCTCGGCAAGCCAGGTGTCCCGATATGGGCCCCGGCATCAGCAGGGACGATCAACATAGGCGCCTATGATGTCGGGCTCTTCCGTAACCAGATGACCATCCAAGACGAGGCCGGTACGATTAGCCAGTCGGCATTTGGGGCCATCCAGTACTCGACGGCCAATACGCGGTACATCCAGCATGAGTTTCTCTACGAGTTTGGGGCGGTGATCGTCAATCAGACCGAAGGGCAACTGATGAAGGTTGGCCCCTCGCTCCTTGTGGACAACGCTTCGGGCAACGCACAGATTCGGCTGACATTGATCTCGATCAGCGGCGACGGGTCGGCCTTCACGGGCGAGTTGACCATTGGCGTGCGCACGCAGTTGCTGTTTGTCCCCGCGGTGACGGAGGTCAACTACACGACGCCGCGGGTTTTCTGGCTGAACATCACATCAGAGGTATCGGAGTCCTGGGTGGTATTCCTTAACAAGACGTTGTCGAGCCGATTGGACGCTGCTGACTACAACATTACGCATGACGCGGCTACAAACACGGCAAGCGTCTGGCTGGCCAGCGTCGACAAGATCATCATTTCGTATCAGGTCGTACAGGCGGAATTGGATATCGCGTAGGGCAAACCAACGGGTGGTTGAAGGAAATGGCAACAAGCGGGGACAAGGCACTGTCGCTGACACAAGCGAAGGGACTATCGACCGACCAGCAGAAGGAGCTCGCTTCGATCGAGGAAGACCAGCGCCGCGGCATTACCAAGGTCTTCGAGGACATGCGGACGAGCCTGATCCAGTGGGCCATGAAGAACCAGGACCGGCGGATCATGCTGCCCAAGTCCATGTCCGCCGAGGACCTCGAGTCGAAGGTGCAGGAGCGTAGCGCCCCGACGCTCATCCCCAAGGTGCGCGACCCCAATTTCGAGGAGGTCGAGATCAGCGCGATTACCAAGCCCTACTCATACGTCCGAATCAAATACAACAAGGTAATGCACGAGTACCTGTACGAGCTCATCGAGCCGCAGCTCACGGACGAGGAGATCAAGACGCTCAAGTTCGTGAAGGACACGCTCGTGCGGACACTTGAGTACACGTTCGACGAGACGACGCACAAGGACAAGGAGGAGTACCTGCGCAAGTCGATTGACGCGCTGCTCACGTCCCGGGGGATGACGCTCGTCCCCGTGAGCCGCGACCGGATCACCTACTACGTGATCCGCGACTTCATCGGTTTCGGGAAACTGGACGTCCTGATGAAGGACCCGCAGATTGAGGACATCTCGAATGACGGCGTGCGCATCCCGATTTACGTCTTCCACCGGAAGTACGGGTCGATCAAGTCGACGCTCATGTTCAAGGACGACCACGAGCTCGACTCGTTCGTCATCAACATGGCCCAGCGCTCGGGCAAGCACATTTCCGTGGCCGAGCCGCTCCTGGACGCCACACTCCCGGATGGCTCGCGTCTCCAGGCCACGCTCGCCCGCGAGGTCACGACGCGGGGCTCATCGTTCACGATCCGGCGTTTCCGGGACAACCCGTTCACGCCGCCCGACCTGCTGCGGTTCCGGACGATGGAGACGACGATGCTGGCGTACCTGTGGCTCGCGATCGAGCACGGCGAGTCGATGCTCATCTGCGGGGGCACCGCGTGCGGCAAGACGACGACGCTCAACGCCCTGCTGCTCTTCATCCCGCCCCAGCACAAGATCATCACCATCGAGGACACGCGCGAAATCAACATCCCCCACGAGAACTGGATCGCCGGCCTGACGCGTGCGGGCTTCGGCGCGCGGGGGTCGGATGGGAAGGCAGCCGGCGAGATCGACATGTTCGAGTTGCTTCGCGCTGCGCTGCGTCAGCGCCCCCAGTACCTGATGGTCGGTGAGGTCCGTGGCCGGGAGGCCCAGACGCTCTTCCAGGCGATGGCGACCGGGCACACCGTGTACGGTACCATGCACGCCGATTCGGTGAAGGCGATGGTCCACCGGTTGGAAAATCCCCCGATCGAGCTTCCCCGCATCCTGCTCTCGTCCTTGAACATCGTCCTCATCCAGGGACAGGTTCGCGTTGGGAAGGGTATGAGCCGGCGCGTGAAGGGGATCATCGAGATCGTCGGGATCGAGCCAGAGACGAACGAACTCATCACGAATACGGTGTTCCGTTGGAACCAGTCCGATGACACGTTTGTCTACAACGGGCATTCGTTCCTGTACGAGAAGATCCAGAACATGCAGGGCCTTGTGACGGACCAGATGAAGGAGGAAGTGAAGCGCCGCGAGGAGATCCTCGAGTGGATGCGCAAGACCAATGTCCGGAACTACGTGGACGTGGCCAAGATCATCTCGGCGTACTACAAGAACCCCGAAGAGACCATCAAGAATGTCAGGAAGGAGCTCTACGGGTAGGCCGGCAAGCCTGTGACGGGAGTGATTGACGCGGGGGTGATGCGCTGAGCATTCAGAAGAAGGAGTCGACGGAGATCCGCAGCGGCTTCAGGTCGTTCGATGTCCAGAAGGGCTCAGCACTCCGCACGGCGGTCCAGCGGAAGGAAGCCGAGTTCCATCTGGCGGGCCCGCACTTGGTGCGCCTTGTGAAGGGTTCGGCGCCCTACCGGGAGTCGCTCTCGCCGTTCCAGCGTACCGCACGGCGGATGTTGGGGCGCCGCTTCATCGACTACCGCAACCCAGCCCTTGAGAATTCGCTCGAGCAGGCACGGATCGCGATCCGGCCGGAAGACTACTGGGCCTATGTCATCCTCTCGACGATCATCGGAGCGGCCGCTGGGCTCGCCGCCGCCTTCCTGCTCGGCATCGTGTTCGCGGCCGTGGCGGCGCCCCTGGAGCTCTTCGTCATCTTGACGATCCTGCCCTTCGCGGTGCCGGGTGTCGTCTTCCTCTTGGCTAGTGGTTCGCCGCGACGCAAGGCCAAGGCGCGCAAGCGGAACATCGAGAAGCGCATTTCGTACGCCATGTCGTTCATCTCCGCAATGTCCTCGGCCAACGTCAATGTGGACGTGATCTTCAAGGAGCTCGCACAGCAATCAATATACGGTGAGATCCAGCGGGAGGCCCAGTGGATTACGCGCGACATCGAACTGATGGGGAAGGACGTCCTCTCGGCGCTCAAGGACGCTGCGACCCGCTCCCCGTCCCCGAAGTGGCAGGACTTCCTGCAAGGGGTCATCACCACGTCGGGATCGGGTGGGCAACTCAAGCCCTACTTCCTCATGAAGACAGACCAGTTCAACAAGGACCGCAAGATCCAGGAGAAGTCTCTGATGGAGGGACTCGGGATGCTCGCCGAGACCTTCGTGACGGTCGTTGTGGCAGCACCTCTCTTCCTGATCGTGATGATGTCGCTCATGGCCACCGTCAACTCGGCCTCGGGTGATTTTATCATACTCATGCTCTACGTGATCGTCCTCGTGATGATTCCGATGTCGCAGATCGGGTTCATCGTTCTCATCAGTTCCATGGTTGAGGAGGTCTAGCGATTCTCGCATCGAAGAAGGGACGCGGGCTGGCCGGAAAGGCTGGCCTCCCCCAGGTGGACGAGACTGATCCGCGGATCCAGCGGCTCGTCGAGGAAATGGAGGCCCAAGTCAAGGAAACCGAAATCTCCGGGTCCAAGCTCGTGACCTACGGGTCGATCGCGGTGGCGGTGATGTTTGTGCTGCTGGGCGTTTTCACAATGCTCGGGGGCCTCCAGATCCTGTGGCTCACCGGCTCGGACTGGATGATCATCGGCCTCATGGCCTTCCTCGGGCCCGTTGGGGTCGCGCGGACGATCGACGACAAGCGCATCCGGGAGATCGAGGAACGCCTCCCCGACTTCCTGCGCGACGTGGCCGAGGGCGGTCGGTTCGGGATGACGCTTGCCAAGTCCATCATCTCGGCCTCGAAGGGGCGCTACGGGAAACTCACGCCCGAGATTGAGCGGATGGCGTACCAGATCCAGTGGGGCGTTTCCGCGACGGAGGCGCTCGGGCTGTTTGGCGAGCGCGTCAGGACGCCGCTCGTCACGCGCACTACGGCGCTGATTATCAAGGCTTCCACGGCGGGCGGCAACGTGGCGGACGTGCTGGAACTCGTGGCTACCGACACGAAGGAGACGCACCTCTTGGAGAAGGAGCGCCGGGCGTCGATGCAGGCCTACACTTCTGTGATCTACATCGCTTTTGGCGTTTTCCTCGTTACCGTCCTTATCCTGCAGGCCACGTTCCTGACGGAGATGGCGAAGACTGCGGCCTCCTCGGAGGCGCTCCAGCAGACGTCGGGCAGCCTCCCTGGCGGGGGCGTGCAGGGTGCAACCATCTCGGCCGCCCTCATCCCGGCGATCAAGGAGGTCTACTTTTACGCGGCCATTGTCCACGCCATTGGGGATGGGATCCTGGCCGGGGTCATCTCAACCGGGAAGTTCTCGGCAGGGATGATCCATGCGTTCGCCATGACGTTGGGCGCCTTTGTGATGCTGCGGGTTCTCATCGGATAGGTGGCTGCGTGCGCGCACGCGCACAAGGGCTACTCCTTCTCTTCGCCCTCGTCGGCCAGGCGTTCCCACCATGGCCGGTCGTCCTTCTTCATACGGTCGCGGGAGGCTGCCACCGCCGCAGCCGCCTTCTTCCGGAAGTCCGACAGGTACCGGACGGTCTTGGCAGCGTCCCAGAAGATCGTGCCCGCGCGGAACGCGATCACCATGCCCAGGATGGGTACGACGATGGCGTGGAGCATGTAGCCGCCAAAGTACAGGACGAAGGGTAGGCTGAGCCAGTCGAGGCCAGGAAGCTCGCCCTGGAACGATGTCCAGCCAGCGAACATGAGGACCTCGGCCGCGAGCGCCAGGGGCCCGACGACCTGAACGGCCCGGATGGTGAGGCCGCCAACGGCCTTCACAACCTTCATGTTTGAGAGGAAGAGGGCAAGGCCGGTGGAGAAGATGGCAAACGCGAACGCGCCGAGCAGCCGGTAGGGGGCAAGAGCCCCATAGGTCTCGGGCAAGGCGACGATGACCGACGCCGCGCCCCCTGAGTCCCGTGCGACGGCATACGCGAAGAAGTCGTTCACCCCGCCGAGCTGGATCTGCGCGAAGTGGATGGCGATGAGGAAGACCCCGTAGGGTGCGCTGGACAGGAAGACGAGGAGCGCCTCCTGGCGGATCGGGTCGTAATTGACCGAGAAGACGTAGGCGCCAAGACCCAGCGCAATGAAGCCGACACCCCCGAGACCCGCGGCCACGGTGACCACGAGGGCAAACTCTTGGGTCACGCCAGACACCTGGCCACCGCTGGCGATGGGGATGATGCTCGTGACAAGGATCAGGGCGAACGAGATTGTGAGGAAGACCGAGCCGATCATGAAGAAGACGGCGTTGTAGCGTACGTCGCCAAAGACCGGGTGTTCTTCGCCGGGCACGGTGGAGACCCTCCCCCATCACGCGAGCAAGAAGACGACTGTGCTTACCGTGTGCGGCTCGAGGACCAGCTCGAACTCGAAAACTCCAGGCTCTGGACTCTCGACGGGGAGGTTGACTTCCTCGCCCCTGGAGACGACCCTGTCGAACCCCGTGTACCGGTCGGTCGCAAGCGTCGGGCCCGACACTTCCTGGAGGATCGCGAGCACGTTGCCCTCAGAGTCCGTTTGCCCCAGCTCGAACGCCCCCATCCCCTGGACCCGGACATGGAGCAGGACACGGTCATGGGGCGACCGGGACGCCACCCAGAGGATCATCTGGCCAACGTCGGTGTCGTAGCACGACGCGACCGAGACCATCGGGACGCGCTCCTGGAGGCCGATTCGCCCCACAGGGGGTGCGCGGTAGAACGCGCGCGCCGCGTCGGTCACTGTCGCCCCGACGCCGGAGTACTCCACCATGATCGACCGGCCGGAGAGGTACTGGCCGAAGGAGGCGAGGATCTCGCCGACGGGGTTGAGTGAGAATTGGTCGGCGGCCGGGAGGTCGTACCGGGCAGGGACCTTGAGGACGGCCGCGTAGCTGTCGGAGTTGAGCCCCTTGTAGATGGCCGTGAAGAGGCCGTCGTGGCGCATGAACTCGTTTAGCATGCCGCCAAGCGCTACCGTGGCCCCGAGGCTGTCCCCCTTGTCCTGGTTCCAGCCCTCCTCGGGGAACTGCAACTCATAGCGGTACACGGCGATGGGCAGGGGGTTGCGCAGGCTCTGGTGGTTGGTGTGCTCTGCGGCCTCCAGGACGGCGCGCGCGCGCTCTGCGGCGTACCCGTAGAGGCTCGAGAAAAGCGTGGCGTCGGTGAGGGGGCGGTTGGGGACCTCAACACTCACGGCTACGGCGAGGAAATCAATAACGGCAGAACCGCGGGTTTGAGCTTGCCCGGGGTCGCGGTCACGCAAGCCATCCAGGAGGGCTTCGTTCCACGCGCGGTCCACCTCGGTCTCGCCCGGCGAAATCCAGAGGCCGATTGAGATCTCGGGGGAGACCGCCTTCATGGCAGTGGCATTGGCGGACGCCGCATCGAGGTAGGTGAGCGCGGAGGGGAAGACGTCGGGGCGGTCGGTGATGTCCTCCCCGAGCAGCCAGTAACGGACGGCGAAGGGCTCCTGGTGGCCGTTTTCCGTGCGGATCCGGCCGAACTGCGTCCCGGCGGGTGAGTTGGCGTAGGCCACCCAATTTGTCGCTTCGTCGGATGCCCCATCCATCATGTTGACGGTGATCATCATTTCGGGGACCTGGGCCTGGTCGGCCAGGAAGGCGAACCGGTCAATGTCCATCATGCTTGTGCCAAGCGCCGGCTGCCAGTGGTAGGACTGGCTGATATCGTCGGGGAAGCGCATGATGCTCGCGCCGAGCACCCGTGTGCCCACGATCGCGTTGGTCGCGATCCCTCCGCGTGGCTGCCCGGGCTCGGGGGGCAGGACGACGCCCGAGCCGCCCTTGTCCGCGGACACCGAGACCCCCACAAAGGACTCCGGCACGTCCCGGTAGTCGACGGACCAGTCCAGCAGGGTCTGGGCCTCGACAGTGCCTTCGGGGATGAGTGCCGTGAGCAGGGATGCGGAGCCCAGCATGGCCGCTACGAGCGCTGCGGCCCATGCGAGGACATACCGCATGTTCACCGTAACACCACAAGGTGCAGCAGGCGGGGCCCGCCTATAAAATCAGCGTGCGCGATTTGGCGTCGTACAATTAGCCGAGAGCGTCCGCGCGGGGTGGGCAAATCCTTTAATGCTTCGCCCGATACGCGCGCCCGGCCCGGGCGCCGACAAGGCCGGCGTACGGCCCGGACGTGGCCCTCCAGCCGGAGGGACAATCGCCGAGGTGGCCCAGCGGTACGGCGCGAGCCTGGAAAGCTCGTGGGGCGCAAGTCCCTCGGGAGTTCGAATCTCCCCCTCGGCACTCCTCCTTCGCCCGGGTCGCCCGGTCGGGCGGCCGTCACCGGGTGGTTCCCCGTTTGCTCCTCCACATCTTCGGGTACGTGGAGGGCGCCATGAGCACGCGCGAGGGCACGGCAATCACGCCGCGGGAGGAGGTCTCGACCTTCTCGGCCGAAAGCCGCGTGCGCGCGACGGCCACCGCCTCGCCCTTGAGCGTGACGAGCGCCACCTCATCGCCTCGCTCCACGCCGCGGTCCACGGCCGAGACCCCCGGGGCTAGGAGTGGCGCTCCGTGGCAGACGGCGTCCACCGCGCTGTCCTTGATGACCACCTTCCGGTGACCGTCCAGCAGGTCCTCCACCGGGCTGAGGATGGCCTTGAGCGGTCCCTCGCGGCCGATCTCCTTCGCGTTTTCGGCGGCGTCGCGCAACGTGGTCAGTGTGGGGGCGTCCTCCAACTGGAACGGCCCTACCGCGGTTCGGCGCAGGTCCCGTAGGTTCGCGCCGACGCCGAGAACGAGACCAATGTCGTGCGCGAGCGTGCGGACGTAGGTCCCGGCTTCGCACGTGATGTCCACGAGCGCGTCGCGCTCCCCGGCCTCGAGCACGCGCAGCGCATAGACCTTACGGATCCGCCGCACGCGGCGCACGGCGGACTTCTTGGGCGGGACCTGCAGCACGGGACCCGTGAATTCTTGCGCCACCGTCCGGAAGGCGTCTGGGTCGACGGCCCCTTGGAGCACGAAGTGGGCCACGTACCGCTTGTCGGCGCCCTCGACCACCGAGAGCGCGCGGGTCCCCTCGCCGACCGCGATGAGGAGCAGCCCGGTTGCGTGGGGGTCAAGGGTCCCCGCGTGGCCCGCCCGAGGCGCACCGAGGATCCCGCGAACCCACGCCGCCACCTGGTGCGAGGTCGGCCCTGCGGGCTTGTCGACGAGCAGGAAACAGGAGGCCCGCAGCTCGTCGAGCGTGCGCTCCCCCGGGGGCTTGCCATAGCGCGGGTCCGTGGGACAATCCTCGACGACAATCATACGGTCGGCCACGTGGCTTCCCCCCAGCCGCCCAGGGGCGCCTATTTCCTCCCCTTCTTCTTGACGGCCGCGGTGACCACAACGGCCACCTCTTCGGGGGTCTTGTCCGAGGTGTCGACGACGAGGTCGTAGGAATCGGTCTCCCGGAGGTCGATCCCGTAGATCTCGAAGTACCGGTCCCACTCGACCTTCTCGCGGGCCTGTGTGGCGGCCACTGCGGACGCAAACGACAGCCCGTCGCGCGAGGCGATCCGCTCGGCTCGCACTTTGAGGGGCGCGTCGAGCCATACTTGGAACGCCTCGACTCCATTGCGCTGGAGCATGGGGCCGGTGAGCCGCCCCTCGAGCAGAACCTTGCCCCCCTTGGCTACCTCGAGCGCCTTGGCGTCGATCGAGGTGTCGACCTCAGGGTTGCGACGCGCGTAAGCGCCAAACTCCTCGAGCGTCATCGCGCGCGACTCGGCAAGGCCCCGAAAGATCTCGCCGATGTTCACGTGCTTGAGGCTGAGCGACTTAGACACCTTCTGTGCCACCGTCGTCTTGCCGGCGCCTGGAAGCCCCCCCACCGTGACGATGACCATTTTGCGCCTCCGTGCGACGACCGGTGTCGGGACGTCGCCTGATCCACTCGGTCTGAATATAGCGGTTTCGCACCAACGCGAGCCAGGCGGCCGCCGGTTCACTCATCCTCGACCACGCGGGCGCGCTTTATTTCCCCGTCCACGATTTCCGCGTCCTCGTCGTCAACGATCCGCACAACATCGTCCTCATCCTCATCGTCATCGTCATACTCATCGTAGGCGTCGCCGCTGGCCCCGGGTTTCGAACCGGCAAGACGCTTGCGCGCGCGCCGGGCGGCGGCGTCCACGATTTCATCGTCGTCGGCGTCTTCATCGACGCGGTCAAGGATCTCCTCGACCGATGGCATGGGCTTGTCCCGCAGGCTCTCGGGGTCGAACCTGTGCAGGCGCCAGAGCTTGAGTCCCGCGCTGGAAGCAAGCGTAAAGGGCAACGACATGACGGAGTAGAGTGCGATCCAGTAGGGGAGCCCGAAGGACGCATCGAGCGGCCAGCACGCGGTCCAGGGGAGCGACACGCACTTGAATGCGACCTCGTTCGTGATGAAGAGCTGGAGCCACCAGAACACGGCGATGGCCAGGAACATGGTGCCAAGCGCCGGTTTCATCGTGGCCATCTGCGCCTGCATGGACTTGCTCATCACGTGCGGCTGTGCTCGCTTGAGCTTGCTCAACTTGTCCGTATCCCGCCGCATGCGCGCGTCGTTCATCTGTCGCGTGAACGAGCGCTGCAGGAGGCGCGACCGCTCGACCTCGACGAAATCCGTGGCCCACACGCGCAGCGTCGTGGAGACGAGACCCGTGAGCGTCCCGGCGAGCATGACGCTGATGACCGGGATCGTCCCTCCGAACCCGATCGTGGGCGACAGCACGAACGACATCCCGGCACCGAGCCCTTCCCGAATCGAAGGGTCCACCATGATCAGGATCATCATGAAGAAGAAGATCATCATGTAGCCCTGGCCCTTGGGCCTGGGTGGGGCGTCCCTGCGTTCGTTGGCCAACCCTGCACCCCTCCTGGCCCGCGCCTCACCGGAAGATCTCGCCCAATCGACGGATGGCGTCCTCGAGCCCGCCGTCGAGGTTCGCCACGATCTTGACCGTCGCCCCGGAGATGACGCCCATGCCCGCGGCAGCTGCCCGGTTCATCTGCTGGTGCTCCTCGATGGCCTCGACGCTGTCGTCGTCCCGCACCCGGCTGGCGTCCTTCGTGCGACGGCCGTGAATCTGTGCGGGGGGCGCCTCCACCAGAACAATGACCTGCGGGGCGATCAGTGTAAGGACGCTCATCGGGATGCCGGGCAGGTACCCCTCGAGCGTTCGGATGAGGCAGTGCGTGTCCACGATTGCGTCGGCCATCGCCCCGATCTTGCGCCCGGCCTCGGCTTGGATACGGCGTTGGACGTCCACCGGCAGTTTGCGCATGCCATCACGCGACGCGGCCGCGTCCGAGGCCCTGGCTGCCTCGAACATGACCGACCCGTAGTTGACGATCGGCAGGGACTGCGCTTGGGCGACGCCCTCCATTACGCTGGTCTTTCCCACGCCCGGGACACCCGTCACGATGATGCGCATTGCCGCACGCTCCGTCCGGCCCGCTGGGCCGCTCCGCCGGTCGGGTTAGGTCTCGAACCCGAAAAGCCTTGCGAGTATCGGCTGGCGGTCGATCTCGCGCTCCTTCACGATCTGTTCGCTGGTGCGGATGATGATGCCGACCATGAGCAGTACGCCCGTGCCGCTAGAGGACCCCGTCGTACCTAATAGGTCGGCACCTGCGGCAAGCGCCCCCACAAACGCCCCCGACATCACCGTGATCGAGGGGATGTACTGCTGGAGGACCCGCTTCAGCACGGCCGGGTCGCGCCTGAAGCCGGGGATCTGCATCCCCGACTTCTGGATCTGTTTCGCGACAGCCTCCGGCCCCATGTTGGTCGTTTCGATCCAGAACTTTGCGAACAGGATGGAACCACCGATCATGAAACTGCAGTACACAATCACGTGCACTAGCACCTGCCAGTAGTCGTGGCCGTACATGAACTGGCCGTAGCGTGACGGGTTGAGTAATGGAAGTAACCACTCTTGCACTCCGTTTGGCATGCTGACGTACCAAGCAAACCCCCCGATCGGCTGGGTCGGCGTGTCCGTTATGATCCCCGTAGTGTCGTACATGCCGAACGCCGCATTGTGACCTAAAAAGGGCAGGTTCTGCATCGGTCCCGACCAGAGGATCACGCCGATCATGTTGATGTTGGCCAGCAGGGCTGCCATGAGGATGACGGGGATGTTCGACGCGTAGACGAGGCGGATGGGGTACCGACCGCGGGCGCCGCGCACCTTTGTGTGGGCCAGCGGCAGTTCGAGGCGTGTGGTCTCGGCGTAGGCCACGATGACGAACACGAACGCCGTGCTGATGAGCGCCACCACTGAATTTGGTGGTGAGAGGAACACCTGCTCATAATTGCCCAGCGACATCTCCTGGGCCGAGGAGTGGGTGATAGCGTAGAGCAGCTTGGGGATGGTGCCAGCGGGTAGGTTAGGCGCCAGGGCCCCACTCCCGAAGGCGATCTCCCGCGTCGGGTCGGGCGGCGCCCAGTTCACGGCGCCCGTGATGATCTGTTGGGACACACCCGCCGCGATAAAGAGCGAGATACCGGACCCGATGCCCCACTTCGACACGAGTTCGTCGAGGAGGAAGACGATGTAGGATCCGACGCACAGCTGGAGGATGATGATTCCCTTGGCCGCTTGCATCCCGTCGATCCCGAGGGCCCCGATCGGTGAGTCCTCCAACCCGGCGGCGAGCGTCGGTGAGGCAAACAGGAAACCCTGTACCTGGGCCCACGACTCGACGCTGATCATCAGGACGACGACGATCTTCTGGACGCCCTGGTACACGGACTTGTCGTCGGGGTTGGTGAGGTCCAGCTTGAAGATCTTCGCCCCGGAGAAGAGCTGCATGATGATGGAGCCCGTGACGATGGGAGCGATCCCGAGGTGCATGATCGACCCCTGGGCGCCGCCCAGGATCGCGCGGAAAGTGTGGAAGAGGTCGATGGTGGTGGAAGCGGGGTCTAGCCCGAACAGGAAGACATTGGTCATGGCGAAGTAGAAGATGAGCGTCACTGCGGTCCAGAAGAACTTCGTCTTGAAGCGCACGTGCTCCTTCGGCTTCGCGATGACTGGCATGCGCCGCGAGAGCGGGCGCACCCTGTAGAGGAGCGAACGGCCCCGCAGGTCGAGGTCTTTGTCGTCGGTGAGCTTGGTCTTCTTTACCGCCATGGAGCACCCCACCCCGTGCCGTCCGAACGGCCCACTCACCCGGCGTCTACTTCCGGCCCTTGGCCTTGGCCGCCGCTTCCCTCGCCTGGCGCAGTTCCTTGCGCCGCGCCTCAGCGCGCTGGGCGGTCTGCTCGACGGACCCGCCGGCAGCCTCGATCTTGGTCACCGCCCGCGGCGAGGCCCATCGCACGCGCACCTTGAGGGGGCGCGTGACGCGGCCGCCGCCGAGCAACTTGTCGATCCCTGCGGCCGAAAGGTCCGTGACCTCGCCCTGGCCAGCTGCAATCTTTTCCCAGCGCTCCTCGAGTCTCTGGACGTTGATCGAGACGGTCGTTGTGCTGGCGGCCTCGGGCTGTTTGAACCCGTGGCGGCCGAAGTGGAGCGGGTCGTACTTCACCGTGTACATGTACCGGTGTTTGTGCAGGCCAGCGTTCCCGTGGCCGCCGCGCTTGCCCTTCCCGCGGCCTGCTTTCTTGCCCCGGCCCATGGTCCGCGTCCCCCGGTACTTCCCCGTGGAAGTCCTCGATTTGCGCATGATCGGCATCCGCGAACCCCCCTAGAGCATCCGCCCGATGAGCGTGTTGATTCCCTCGCCGCGGTCGCCGAGCGAGCCGCCCGTGTGGAAGTCCCGGACGATCTTCTCGTAGCCCTTCCGCGGCGGGTGGAGTCGGAAGAGCGGTTTGAGGCCCTCGATCTTCCGCAGGTCCGCCTCGCCGGCTGAAAGCGCTCTTGCCAGCTCGTCGAAGGAGGCGTACGGTGTGTGCTCGTCGAGGTGCGCCTCGGTGAGTGGCCGGTTGCCCGACAGGCGTCCCCGGGTCTTGAGCAGTTGGAGCACGGTTTCCTCGGAGACCTCCCCCCAAGTCACATAGTCTTTTACCTTGAGCAACTGGCCCTTCCACCCCGGGCCGTCTGGTATGATCGTGCAGTGGTTGGCGCGTGTCAGGTGGAGCATCCGCAGTGCGTCCTTTGTATCGCGGTTGATGTTGACTTTGCCGCGTACGCGGATGACGGCGATGGTCAATGGCTCACCCCGCCCACCCCGCCCACCCGGATCTTCAGTTTCTCATGCTGAGCGTCCGTGATGCGGAAACTGGAGATGTTCGATAGCGCGTTGTAGGTGGCCTTCGCGTAGTTGACGGTCGTGCGGCTCTGGCCGCGCGTGAGGCCCCACACGTCCTTCACCCCGGCCATGCGCAGCACGTGCTTCGCGACGTTGCCGGTCGCAAGGCCGACGCCCCGCGGCGCGGGCTTGAGGAGCACACGCGTCGATCCGGAGCGGCCCAGGATCTTGATGGGAATCGAGTGTGGTGTGTAGCACCCGCACTCCCACGAACCGCACCCCCGGCGCACCTCGATGACGTGCAGCTTGGCCACGTCGATGGCCTTGCGGATGGAGGGCCCGACTTCCTTACCCTCGAACTGGCCAAGGCCGACGAAACCGTTCTGGTTCCCCACAGCAACCGTGATGGAGAATCGGACGCGGCGGCCGGAGTCGGTCATACGCTGGACCATGTTGACGTCGAGCACCTCGTCTTCCATGCCGGGCAGCAGCGCGTCGACGACTTGTGCCTCGCGCAGCGGGAAGCGCGTTGCAAGCGCCTCCGACATGGACGTGATGGAGCCGCTCTGGACGAGCCGCCCGAGCCGAGTGCGCGGCTCCCACTTGGTGATGTCAAAGCTCTCTTGCCCGGGTCGACCCATCATACGCTTGCCCTCCTGATTATTCCTGCAACTCGACGATCTGCTGGCGCGCCTTTTCGAACGGCGCGGCCAGCTCCGCGTTGATGTGCGCTCCCTTCAGCCGCTCCTCGGCCGGGAGCACGTCGTCCCCATGGGGCACTTCCACGCCGCCGTCGAGCGCCCCCTTGAGCGCCGCGAAGAGGCCACCGCCCGGCACCGGGCGGGAGAGCCCGAGGTCTAGCACTGCCCCCTCGACGCCCGCCTTGGCCGCTCGCTTGCCCGCGAGTAGGCCCGTGAGGTAGGAGGACGGGGTGTTGGGGTGGGCGTCCTGCCACCCGAACTTCTTGAGTTCGGAGGAGACGGCCTGCGCGCGTACGATGTCGCCGCGGGTGTCGTAGTCCACGAATTGGACGATAGTGCGTGTGTTCGTGCGCCGGACGACAAGCCGCGTCCGGCCGCCTTTGAGCAGGGCGAGCCTGCGGTGGTAGTCGGTTTTGCCTTCCCGCCGCCTGCGGAATCTCACTGCGTATCGGGGTCCCCGCGCCATGGCCTACTCCCCCCTGGCGGCCTTGCGCCCGCGCCGCAGAAGGCCGCCTTTCCTGGCCGCCTGCTTGCGCTTGGTGGCCTGGTCGCCCTTGCCGCCCTTCGACTTTGGCTTCGGTTTGGCGCGTGTCTTCTCCGCCGGTGCGGCGCGCGCCTTGCGCCCCGCCAAGGGCGGCAGGTCGCCCCGCGCCTCCATCTGCTGGAGGAGGTGTGTGCGGTTGTGGAACTGGCCCCCCTTGGCCCAGCGGTAGTACGTGCGGTATCGCGACGTGTTGATCTTGCCTTGGTCGCGCAGTGACTTCAGTGTCGCTCGCATGCGGCGGACGTTGGAGATCCACTGCTGCTTCCGCGGCGTGCGCGCGTTCGCGGTGCCGCGGCGCGAGCCGGGCCCCCGCCGTCTGCCCTTCATGCGCTGTGTGTGTGCCTCTCGCGCGCGGCCACGCGAAACGCCCTTCGCGGACATCTTGCGGATGTAGCCACGGGCGATCAGTTGGCGGACCTGCGCGCGCGTGGTGGCCTCGGAGATTTCGGACAGTTTCTCGCGGTCCGGGTACATCCATACGCGGTTCTGACCGCATTTGAGCACGTCGGCCGCCATACGCCGTTGGTTGGATACGTTGACCACGCGTTTCACCTCCAGTTCAGGACGCGGATCCCCATCTTGCGGGCCTTCCGCTGGATCGCCTCACGTGTGCGCCCCCCGACGGCGGCCGCGATTCGCACCGCCTCCGTCTTCCGGTCGACTGCCGCCAGCGCTTTCTCATTCTGGATGAGGACCTCACGGAACCCGCTCGGGTGGAGCCCCCGGGCCTTGCGGGGTCCGCGGAAGCCAATCGACACGAGGTCGGGGTGGGTCTTCCAGTGGCGGCGCTGCTTCGATTGCATCCCTTGGGGGGCACGCCACGCGTCGCCGAGCCGCTGATAGCGGAACCATTCC
>CBEUCC010000058.1:0-15593 GCA_965541515.1 uncultured Thermoplasmata archaeon | reverse complement strand
GCCCTGCAGGCGCTGCTCGACGCGTCCGTGTCGCCCGGTGGGGCCGTGTCGCCCGGCCGCGACGGCGAGCGTTGGGTAAGGGAGGCGTCGGGCACCGCGCGAACCGCCCTTGCCACTGCGGTGCTCGACACGTGGTGCGTCACCGGGGACCCCACGCTCGAAGTTCCCCTCGGCGCCCTCGTGGGGAGCAGCGCCGCTCCGGCCCCGGGCCCTGTTGCGTCGGACGCCGCGGCAGCCGGGGAGGCCGCCCTGCTGCTCCTGCGGGACACGAACCGCGTCGGAGGCGCCAGCCCGCCCCCGCCGGCCGTCGCCCCCCTGTCGTTGGCACCGGCCGATGCAAACGTGCCCCCAAGCGACGCGGCCCCCCTCGCGATGGCGTGGTTGGCCCACGAACGGGGCGTGGTCGCGATCGAGGGCGTGCCGGGCAGCGCGCTGGCGGCAGCCGCCTACGGGAAGTGCGTCCCGCTGGGGCCGACCGTCATGCGCCAGGTCCGCAAGGCGGGCGCGCGCGACGTTGGCCGGGTCGCGTTCCATGTGGGGTCGCTGCCCCCGCGTGTGGCCCGGCGGCGCTCGGCGCTCGACGAGGCGATCGCGCCGCTGCGCGCCCGGGCCGACTCTGCGTTCAGTCAGGAGGCGTCCCCCTGACCCGGCCGCGCACCGAAGTCGACGTCCGCGGGATGGCGTGCTCGGACGCGGTCGTCCGGCTCCACCACACCCTGATGCCGATGCCCCCTGGGAGCCCGGTCCTCGTCCGGACGGACGACCCCGAGGTCCTGCGTGACCTGCGCCGCTACGCGGAGCGCGCCGGCCACGCCTGGGGGATCCCGCGCACTGTCGGCCAGGGAGTCACCGAGGTGGAGGTTGCCCGGGGTGGATGAGCCGGCCGACCGTGTCGACACCGTGGGGCTGCGCTGCCCGCTCCCGCTCTTCCACGCCCGGGAGGCCATGCTGGACATCGCGCCGGGCCGGCGCATCGAGGTGCTCAGCGATGACCCCCAAGCGCCCTCCGACTTCGAGCGCTGGGCGCCGCAGCACGGTCACACCCTCGTCGCCGTGACCGCCAAGGGCCGCACCTTCCACATCCTCCTCGAAAAGGGACCTGACGGCTAGACCTTGTGGGACCGGCCCCGGGATGTCACTCCCGAAAATGCGTTGTCTGGCATCGACACGCTCTCGCGCGACCCGCTACAATACAATTAAATCTCGCCGATCATACTCGCGCCCCTGCGCGACGTGCCCTCCGCGGGCTTCCACGCGTGGTGAATCGCGTTGTCCTTCTCGGATATCCAAAAGGCGCAGGTGGCAGCGGTCTCGCGCCTTGTCCAAGGGGAGGACATCCGCGTCCGGATCGCCGGGGAATCCGGTGAGGGCGTCATCACCGCGGGCGACATCCTGCTCAAGACGTTCCACAAGATGCGGCGCGGTGTTTTCACCTACGAGACCTACCCCGCCGAGGTTCGGGGCGGCCACTGCTGGTACCAGGTCCGGACGATCGTCGGCGAGGTCTTGGCAGCCGGGGACGCCGTTGACGTCCTCGTCGCGTTCAACCAGGAGGGCGTCGACGAGCACTTCCACGCCATGCGCGAGGGCGGGTTCCTGCTGCGTGACGCCTCCACGCACCCGCCACTCGACGAGGCAGCCGGGCCCAAGCAGTACTTCGACATCCCGATCGCTATGGGCCAGATCTCGGTCGACCACGGCAGCCCGCGGAGCAAGAACGTCGCGGCGCTGGGGGCACTCTCGGCGGCTATCGGGATTCCCCTGGGCAACCTCGAGTCCTCGGTCTCCGAGGTTTTCCAACGCAAGGGCGAGAAGGTGGTAAGCAAGAACCTGGAGGTGCTTCGCGCCGCGCACAAGTCCTATGACGACATCGAGCACCCGCCGGCCCCCGACTTGAGGGCGGGGGATGACAGCCAACCGACGGGCCACCTGATGTCGGGCAATGACGCGGTCGTGCTCGGCGCGATCGCGGGCGGGTGCCGTTTCTTCTCCGGGTACCCGATTACCCCGGCCTCGCCCATCCTCGAGGCGATCGCGCGCGAGCTGCCCAAGGTCGGGGGCACGTTCGTGCAGGCGGAGGACGAGATCGCCGCGCTCGGGATCGTGCTCGGGGCCTCCTACGCGGGCGTCAAGTCGATGACAGCGACCTCCGGGCCGGGGTTCTCGCTCATGACGGAGGAGCTCGGGCTTGCCACCGCGGCCGAGTTGCCGGTCGTCATCGTCAACTCGCAGCGGGCCGGGCCCTCGACCGGCATGCCCACCAAGAACGAGCAGGGCGACCTCAACGCGATGCTCTACTCGGGCCACGGCGACGCGCCCCGCATCGTTCTTGCCCCAACCACGATTGACGATTCATTCACGCTCACGGTCGAGGCGTTCAACCTCGCGGAGCGCTGCCAGTCTCCCGTCGTTCTCGCTATGGACCTGTCGCTATCGCAGCGGTGGGGCACCATCCAGCCCAACCGCCTCAAGGAATTCAAGACGGAGAACCGCAAGGTCTGGGACGGGGACGATGCGGAGCCCTACCGGCGCTACCGGCTCACGGACGACGGGGTATCCCCCATCGCGATCCCGGGCCAGAAGAAGGGGCAGTACGTGGCCGAGGGGATCGAGCACGACGAGACGGGCTCGCCCTGCTACACGCCCGCGATGCACCTGGCGATGATGGCCAAGCGCTTCAAGAAGCTCGAACTCCTCTCCGAGACGGCGGACAAGTACGTCGAGCGGTGGGGCTCGAAGACGGCTGCGGACCTCGTCGTGGCGTGGGGCTCTGCCCGCGGCCCGGCGCTCGAGGCCGTAAGACGCATGGTCGCGCGGGACGACGACATCGCCATCGCCGTGCCCAAGATGCTGTTCCCGCTGCCGCGGGGCGAGTTCCTCAAGGCGGTCTCCAGCGCCCGGCGCGTCTTCGTGGTCGAGGTGAACTACACGGGCCAGCTCGCGGGGCTCCTTCGTCGCGAGGTGCAGCGGCCCATCATCTCTCTCTCGAAGGCCGACGGGCAGATTTTCACCGCGTCTGAGGTCATCAGCCGAATCGAAGAGGTGACGGAATGAGCACAAACGCCCCCACCGTCAGCCTGACCGTCAGGGACTACAAGACCGACCTCCACCCCATCTGGTGCCCCGGGTGCGGTGACTTTGGCGTCCTCAACGCCCTTCAGCGGGCGCTTGCCGCTATGCAGGTTCCCCCCGAGGACCTCGTACTCGTCTCCGGGATCGGCTGCTCGTCGCGCGCGCCACACTTCGTCAACGCCTACGGTTTCCACACGGTGCACGGGCGGTCGCTGCCGATCGCCACCGGCGTCAAGGAGGCGCGGCCCGAGCTCGAGGTCATCGCCATCGGTGGCGACGGCGACTTCTTCGCCATCGGGATGGGGCACCTGCCCCACGCCGCCCGCCGCAACCCCGACCTGACGTGCGTCATCATGGATAACGAGATCTACGGACTCACGAAGGGCCAGGCCTCGCCCACGTCATCGCTGCGGATCGTGACGGGCTCCACACCCTACGAGCTTGTCGACCAGCCGGTGAACCCGGTCGCGCTCTCGATCGTGTCGGGCGCGACGTTTGTGGCACGCGGGTATTCGGGCAAGCCGAAGGAACTCGCGGAGCTCATGCGGCAGGGGATCGAGCACAAGGGCTTCTCGGTCATACAGATCATCTCGCCCTGCGTCACATTCCACAACATCTTCGAGGCCACGAAGGCGGGTGTAAAACCGCTGCCCGACAGCCACGACCCTATGGACAAGGCGGGCGCGATCAAGGCGGCGCTCGAGGGGACGGGGATGGAGGTCGGCATCTTCTACCGTGAGGAGCGGCCGACACTCGAGCAGGGGCTCGCGGCGCAGAAGCTGCGCGCCCAGGGCGCCCCGCCGGCAACCAAGAGCGACATGAGCGGGCTCGTCCCGTCCGTGGTCCGAGACGACGCCTACGTGGTCCCGCCGAAGCAGCCTTCGAAGTAGGTGCGCAAGCCGTCCAGTCGCGCGGACCGATGGCACCTTTTTCTACGGGAAGCCGTATCGCGCGCGCCGGGGTTGTCCGCTCGTGGCCCGAGACATCCAAGGGATGGAGAGCGCCGAGAAGTACCGACTCTCGCGTGTCGGTATCACGGGAGTCACCAAGCCGCTCGCCGTGCGGCGCAACGGCCGGTCGCTGGAGCTGCACGTTTCGACCGACCTGTATGTCGACCTACCTGCCGACCAGCGCGGGTCGCACCTCTCGCGCAGCGCGGAGGCGATCAACGAGCTCATTGAGGAGGCGGCGCACAACCCCGCCGAGTCGTTGGAGGACTTCTCCGCCAGGCTCGCGCGCTCGCTCCTCGAGCGCCACCCGTATGCGACGATGGCCGAGGTGCGTTCCGGCGCCGACTACTTCCTTGAGCGGAGCAACGCATCGGGGGGCCGATCCCTCGAGTCATTCCGCCTGCTCGCGCGCGCCAACGCGCAGCGAGGCGACGGCACCCCCTCGGTGCGCAAGATGGTTGGCGTGCAGGTCGTCGGGATGACTGCCTGTCCCTGCGCGATGGAGACGGCCCGCGAACTCATCAACCGGGAGCATGGGGACCCGGCCCTGCGCGAGGCGCTTGGAAAGGTGCCGGGCATCACGCACAACCAGCGCAACACGGCCACCCTGCTCGTGGAGGTCGCCGAGGGCCACCCGATCGAGGCCGACGACCTAATCTCGCTCGTGGAGGATTCGCTCTCGGCCCCGACGATCGGGCTGCTCAAGCGGGGCGACGAGGGGGCGCTCGTCGTGGCCGCACACAAGAACCCGAAGTTCGTGGAGGACGTGGTTCGCGGTGTCCTCTCCCGGCTCATCGGCCGGTACGGCGACATGCCCAACGACGCGCACATCACGGTGCGCTCCGAGTCGGACGAGTCGATCCACCGGCACAACGCCGTAGCCGAGCGGGTCACAACGATGGGCGAGCTGCGCGCGCCACATGGGTCGTCGGTGCCGGGGGGCTAGCGCGTGGAGGCCCCGGACTGGCGCCCCGGGTTTGGCGGCGGCCGATTCCGCGTCACCGAGACCACAGCCGACCTCGGGATCGAGGCCGAGGGACCGACCATGGAGGCTGCCGAGGCCTCCGCGGTGGCGGGGCTCTACCACATAATCACGCCGGGGGCCCAGGTGCGCGCGGAGCGCGCGGTCCAGGTCGACGGGACGGCCGGCGAGGAGGGCGTGGCGTTCGCGCGGGCGCTACAGCGATTGGTGGCACTTTTCGACATCGAGCGGTTCATCGCGGCCCGAGCGACCGTCGAGAACGAGCCCGGCCCACCGGCCCGTTGCACGATCCACCTCCAAGGCGAAAGCTATGACCCCGCGCGCCACCCGTACGGTGTCGAAGTGAAGGCCGTGACGCACCACCGGTTGGTCTTTGCCCGCGGGCTGCGCCGCATCCACGTCGTCTTGGACATCTAGCACTGCGCCGGCCACTACCTTTATCCAGGTCGCGCCATGCCGCACGGCCCGGAGGCCAGCCCATGCCCGTCGCCGTCAAGCGCACCGACGTCGAGGTCCTCGACGCAAACCGGTTGCGTATCCCAAAGGAGCGCTTCCCGGGGATGCGTGTCGACGGCCTTGTCTTCACGAAGACGCAGAACCTCGAGGAGCTCGTCCAAGACCGAGCGCTCGGGCAGGTCGTCGACGTGGCCCACCTGCCGGGAATCCTCGGCGCGTCCATGGCGATGCCGGACATCCACTACGGCTACGGCTTCCCCATCGGTGGCGTGGCCGCGACCGACCGGGAGGAGGGCGTGATCTCGCCCGGTGGTGTGGGCTACGACATCAACTGCGGCGTGCGGCTGCTCGGGACCGGCCTGATGTGGGAAGATGTGAAGGACCGCGTCCGGCCGCTTGTCGACCGCCTTTTCGAGCTCGTCCCCGCGGGTGTGGGCCAGACGAGCCGCAAGGTCGGCCGGGCGGACCTGGAGGAGGCCTTGTCGCAGGGGGCGGCGTGGCTCGTGGACCAGGGCGTCATCCCGGCCCAGGACCTGGCGCGGACGGAGAGCCGCGGGCACCTCGACGCCGCCGACGTCGAGACGGTCTCGGACACAGCCATGGCGCGTGGCGCCGGGCAGCTGGGGACGCTCGGGGCCGGCAACCACTTCCTCGAGTTCCAGGTGCTCGACGAGCTCTACGAGCCCGAGACAGCACGAGCCTTCGGGCTCCTGGGCAAGGGGGAGCTCTGCGTCATGATCCACACGGGCTCACGCGGCTTTGGTCACCAGGTCTGCGCTGATTTCCTTTCAGTCATGGAGGACGCCATCTCGAAGTACAAGATCGAACTACCGGACCGCCAACTCGCGTGTGCCCCGTCGGTGTCGGAGGAGGCACAGGAGTACCTGAAGGCGATGTCGTGCGCCGCGAATTTCGCGTGGATCAACCGCTCGACGATCACGGCGAAGGTGCGCCAGGCCATGGCCGAGGTCTTGGACGACGAGGAGGCCGGCCGGCGTGTGAAGCTTGTGTGGGACGTCTCGCACAACATGGCCAAGGAGGAGGAGCACGTGATCGAGGGGGACCGCCGGAAGGTCGTGGTGCACCGCAAAGGCGCGACGCGCGCCTTTGGTCCCGGGACGGCCGACCTGCCGGAGGACCTTTCGTCCGTTGGCCAGCCGGTGTTCATCCCGGGCGACATGGGTCGCTGCTCCTACGTCCTGGTGGGGACGGCCGAGGCCATGCGCACGACGTTCGGATCCACGTGCCACGGCGCCGGGAGGATCCAGTCACGCACCTCCGCACTCAGGCAGTTCAAAGCCAATGACATCCTGCGGGAACTGCGGGAGCGCGGGATCTACGTCCGCGGGCAGTCGAAGCGTGTGATCGCCGAGGAAGCGCCCCTGGCGTACAAGGACGTCTCCGTCGTGGTCGACGTCATGGCCGACGTGGGCGTCTCGCGGAAAGTGGCCAAGATGTTGCCCGTCGGGGTCATGAAGGGGTAGGCGGGCCGTGGAGCCCACGTGCAGCCCTAACCGGCCGCGCCGGCAAACGTTTATGCCAAGCACGGAGGTTCGGCCCACACGTCGCGCGCTACCGCGGGGCTAGGCCGATTCCCAATGACCGACCTCAAGCGTCTCGTGCTCGACGTGCTCAAGCCCCACCACCCCTCTATCATCGAGGTCTCGAAGCGGCTCTCGCTGGTCGAGGGCGTATCCGGTGTCAACTGCACGGTCTACGAGGTCGACCAGGAGACCGAGAGCATCAAGGTCACGATTGAGGGCCCGTCGGTCAACTACGAGCAAATCGTGGAGACGATTGAATCGGTGGGCGCTGCGATCCACTCGGTTGACATGGTGTCGGCGGGCTCCAAGCTTGTCGAGGACGTGTCGACGCCCCAGGACAAGATCGGCCGCTAGCGGCGCCGCCTGCGCCGCCGCTTCTTTGAGAAGCGCCCCTTCCGGGGGCGGTCGCGACGTGGGCGCTGGCCCTCGGGCCGGCTCTCGACCACACCGCGGATCCCCGCGCCTACGCGGGCGATCGCGTCGCGCTTGTTGTCGACCGCGACCTCCGGGATCAACACCCGGCCGTTACGCTCGAACCAGGCCGAGGGGTGGTGCCGCTCGTCCTCGAGGACCGGGTCGAGACCTGCGGCCTTGGCGGCCTCGTAAACGTCCTTGGCGCTTGGCCCCGGCGCCGCCAGGGCCCCCGCAACCCGACGCCCCTGCTCCCGCGTGGCCCGTGAGTCGAAATAGATGGGGTAGAGGACAAAGAACCCGTCCGACCGGCCGACCATCGCGCGCCGCCTCCGCTTGCCGCAGGCGACATCTGGCCGCGCGGCCGGTACCCACTAGTCGACCAGGACCGCGTTCACAACGCCGTCCTGGCCTGGCCGGGAGGTGATGCGCGCCCGCCCGACGCTAGTCTCGACGATCGCCCCGCGGTTCACGAAATTGCGTTGCACGTAGTTGGGGTTCGCTGGGTTCTCCTTGACGGTGACCACATCAGCCCGCTGGACCTTTCCGGTCTTCGGGTCGACAACATTCGCCTTGGCCGTCCCGAGCACGCGGCTCTTTGAGTTGCCGCCGCGGACGCGCAAGGTTTCCCGGCGCTCCTTGGGGCCGACCACCGTCTGGGAAAGCTCACGGGCGATCTCGAACTTGCGCTTCTTGCGCTGGGGCCGCCGACGTCCGCCCGTCGGCTTGCGCTGGGATTTCCCTTGCCAGAGGGCCACGAATACCGCACCTGCTCGGCGCCGATCCGGGCCAGTCTATAAAAGTGTTGTGCGGGGCTGATGCCAGTCTGGCTAACCCGCCCGGCGCCACCCTTAGCCCTGGGGAACGTCGCCCGTGAACCGGAGGTAGCGCTCCTTCAACCGGTCCAACCGCGCCCAGTCCTGCGAGCGCCTTTCGGACAACCAGGTGGCTACGCGCCGCTCGATCTCCCCTTTGGCCGTGTGCTCGCCCGAGTCGAGGACGACCTTCCGGGCATACACTACCCATTCGTCCATAATGGACGTGGGGACCCGGATCTCCGGGAGGTTGCGCCGCTCGCGCAGGCGTTCTATCGCGCCCACGACGAGCGAGCGCGTCGCGGCGAGCGCGTGCACCTCTACCATGTGCAGCGAGTTCTCGTCACGCTTGTATATGGCGGGGTCCTCGTGCACGGGGCAGTACGGAGCCACTGCATTGGGGCACCCATCCGGGCAGCGGGCCTCGCCCTCGACCGCGTCCACGAACGGGTCTTCGTCCACGGGCCGACCCCCGGCGCGGCGTCCGCGCCGTCACCTAGGCGAACATGACACCCGAATCTAGCACGGTCGCTTGCCCAGAGAGTAGCAACTTGTCGATCGCCTCGAGGAAGTCCTTGCGGGTGACCTCGTCCCTGTTCTCCCGGATCGCGAACATCCCAGCCTCGGTACAGATGGCCTTGATCTCGGCCCCGGTTGCGTCGTCGGAGCGCAGCGCCATGTCCTCGAGGTCCACGTCCGGCGCCATCGCCATCCTCTCCGAGTGGATCCGGAAGATCTGCTCGCGCGCCACCTCGTTGGGTATAGGGATCTCGATGATCCGGTCGAACCGGCCCGGCCGCAACAGCGCGTCGTCCAGGATGTCCATGCGGTTGGTGGCCGCCACAATCTTCACATCGCCGAGCGAGTCGAAGCCGTCCAGCTCCGCCAGGAGCTGCATCAGCGTCCGCTGCACCTCGCGGTCGCCGGAGGTCGCGACCTCCAGGCGCTTTGCGCCGATGGCGTCGAGTTCGTCGATGAACACGATGGACGGCCCCTTCTCGCGCGCGAGTTCGAAGAGCTCCCGCACGATCCGCGAACCCTCGCCGATGTACTTCTGGACGAGCTCGGAACCGACGAGCCGGATGAACGTGGCGTTGGTCTCGTGGGCAACCGCCTTGGCAAGCAACGTCTTGCCGGTTCCCGGCGGACCCACGAGCAGCACGCCTTTGGGCGGCTCGATCCCGACGCGCCTGTAGAGCTCGGGGCGCGTCATCGGGTACTCGACGGCCTCCTTGAGCTCGATCACCTGCTGATCGAGGCCACCGATGTCGGCGTAGCTGACCTCGGGCTTGTTGATGACCTCGGCGTTGGCGATGAGTGGGTCCTTTGAGGAGGGCAGGAGGCTCATCACGGAGAGCGTCTGCTTGTTGAGCGCGACGCGCGAGCCCACCGTGAGTTTTTCGCGGTCAACGAAGTCAGCCGCAAACACGATGAAGTCCGGGCCTGTCGAGGAGCGCACGACGACCCGGCCGTCCTCTAGGATGTCCCGGACAAAGCCGACGATCAGCGGGGGGGTCTTTAGCCGGTCGAGCTCGACGCGGAGCCGCTTGATCTCCTTCTGCAGGCGGATGAGTTCGCCTTCGACGAAGCGCCGCTCGCTCTCCGCCTTGCGCAACTCGTCGAGGAGCTGAGAACTCCTCGCCTCGAGATCCTGGACTCGTTCGGAGAGGAAGGACGGCAGGTCCGAATTGGGATCGGCAGCGTCGGTGTTCGCCATTTTCGAGTCTCTGGCCCGGAGAATTGGGGGGCGCCGCTCCAACGCCAGCCGAGCGTATTTAGCCTTTTGGAACGGCGCGCAAGACGTGCAACCATCGGCGCGATGCATTGGCCGGGATATGCGCCATTCACGTGCCACCCGCGGGGCCGGTGGGCGCTCGCCCATGGGGACCACGTGGCACATCCCCCGCGTACAGCCAAGGGGGAGGGCCCCACACACAAGGTTATTCTGCGCCAGCCCCAGTTGGGTGTCGGGGCCCTCCCATGGCGTGCGAGATGTGCGGACGTCCGCTTCCCATCGTGGGGACCATTGAGGTTGAAGGCGCCAGGATGCGCGTTTGCCAGGGGTGCTTGCGGTTTGGCAAACCCGTGGTTGTGCCGGAGGCCGGAGGGCAGGCCCCGGGTCCCGCGGCGCGGATGCAGCAGGGGCTGCGGCAGCGCCAGCAGCGGATGACTGAGCGCCGTGTCCCCATGGAATCGGACGAGGTGCTGGTCGCGGACTTTGGCGACCGTGTCCGGCGCGCCCGCCAGGCCAAGCGCCTGAAGGTCCAGGACGTGGCGCGGGCCATCAACGAGAAGGCGTCCCTCCTCCACAACATCGAGTCGGGCTCCTTCCACCCGGACCCTATCGTCACGGCCAAGCTCGAGCGGTCACTCGGGATCCGGCTCCGCGAGAAGGTAGAGGAAGTCCACCCCGCAAAGCGCGCGTCCCAGGGCGGCGTCACGATCGGTGACCTGATTCGGATGCAGAAGGAATAGCCCCCCGGGGGGGGTCGCCGCCCCGCGCACCGGCGAGCTCGGCCCGGACGCGCACGGCGAGCGCCCGGACGTCGACCCCCGCCTCCCCGGCCACGAGGAGTGCCGCCACGGGCGTCTCGAAGAGCCTCTCCTCCTTGCGGCGTACGTCGGCCCACACGCGCTCGACGTCGACCCGCCGGTCGCGCGCCGCAAGGGCCACAAGCTCCTCGGTGACGCCGGCGTCCGAGTGCCCCTCCGGGAGGTCCTCCAAGTCCGCGGGCCGAAGCCGGAAATCGAGGGGCACGTCGAGTCCCCCGACCGCAAAGGAGGGACGCACCGTCCCGGGGGCCTTGCCCGGCACGAGGTAGCCGAGCGAGCGGGCGGCCTCCAGGAACCGCCGGCCCTGCTTCGGCGAGAACCAATGGAGGTCGTGGGAAGCCTGGTTGACAAACGCCTCCTCGCTGACCTCGTCTGCACCGGCCCGGTGCACCAGGTAGGCGACCCCCAGCTTGATGCGTGACACGGCGAGCCGGGCCTCCTGGGGCCTCACATGTAGGGGGAGAGGATCGATATGAGGTCGACGACGAAGCCGTCCAGGTCTACCGAAGGCGGCGGTTCCAGGCTGGCAGCCTGCTCTACCCCGATGCCGCCCCCCACATAGAGCGTCTTGGCGTGTGCCCCCACGTGCGCCACGAAGTCCCACGGGACGGGCGCGCCGAGCGGCCGGGCCGTGTCCAGCAGGAGGAAGCGCTCGACGCCTGCCTTAACAGCCTGCGCCGCGAGCTCCGCCGCCGTGCGGTGTTTCGAGAGCCTGCGGCTAGCGATCACCTGCCGGCCGCGCGTCACGATCTCGAACATCACGTTCTCGGTGAGCTGCACGGCGGCCTCGAGCTCGCGCATGTCGCGCAGCTGCCGGGTGGAGACGACCGCACGGTCGGCGCCGGCCGTCAGGATGTTGATGACATCCGTGTGGTCGCGGGAGTCTGCGTCCCACCACACTTCGGGCCCCCCCGAGGGCAGTTCGCCAAGCGCTTCGAACTGCGCTGCCCCCTGTTGCAGGCCGTCGATGTCGATGACCAGGACCGCCGGGTAGTCCTTCAGGAAGATCTCGATGAACTCGGTGAGCCGGAAGGGCTCGCCGCGCTCATCCTCCACCGCCTCGTAGGAGTCCTCCTTCACAATGACGACTTCGTCGGCGCGCAGGGACACTGCCGGGACGCGGAAATCAATTGTCGCCACGGGGTTCGCTACTCCAGGGGGGGCCGCAACGGCCGCTTGCGCCGGCGTCGCGCTCCCCGGGCGCCGCTACTGGGCGACCTCGACCACCACGACGTCGCGAACCGACCTCATGGACGTGAAGGGCAGGATCAACCGCCCCTGCGCGTCCGTCTTGTACAGGCGCGGCTCGATGTCCTCGGCAGGGATCACCAGCACATGCTGGAGGTCTCCCGTCCGGGTGTCGACGACGAAGTTGTCGATCATCCCGAGGATGCGACCGTCGTTGGTCATTACTGTCTTGGCCCGCAATTCCGTCGCGAATTTCTTCGTGCCCGCCACCCCCTCTCAGAACTAGACGTAGGAAACGTCAGTGGTGGCCGTCCGGTCCTTGGCCAGACGACCTTCCAGCGATTTTGATACTGCCCGATAGTACTTAACCGTTTCTTCATCCGCGGAAGGCTTGACGACTTGGATTGCCTGGTTGATGTGGCGTCGCAACACGATGGCGTTGTCCCGGTCCTCGCGCAGCGCAATCATCGCGGCTTCCCGGATGAGCCCCTCAATGTCGGCGCCGACGTACCCCTCGAGTATGCGGGCGAGCTCCTCGAGTTTGACGTCGTCGCCGAACGGAACCCCTCGCGAGTGTACCTTGAGCACGTGCAGCCGCTCCTCCTCGTTGGGCGGCGGGATGTAGAGCAGCCGGTCGAAGCGTCCCGAGCGGAGCAGGCCTGGGTCCAGGATGTCGGGCCGGTTCGTGGCGGCGATGACGATGACGTCGTGCATCGTCTCGATCCCGTCGATCGAAGTGAGCAACTGGTTGACCACGCGCTCCGTGACCATCGAGTCGGACGAGACGCCGCGCCGCGGCGCGATGGCATCGATCTCGTCCAGGAAAACGATGCAAGGGGCGCTCTGCTTCGCTTTCTTGAAGATCTCCCGCACGGCCTTTTCGGACTCGCCGACCCACTTCGAAAGGACCTCCGGTCCCTTGATCGAGATGAAGTTGGCTTCCGACTCGGTGGCCACCGCCTTGGCAAGTAGCGTCTTGCCAGTCCCGGGGGCCCCGTAGAGCAGGATCCCGGTGGGCGGCCGGATGCCCATCCGCTCGAAGATCTCGGGGCGCTTTAGGGGCAGCTCCACCGACTCGCGCAGCTGCACCTTCACCGTCTCGAGCCCGCCAATGTCCTCCCACTTGACGCTCGGGATCTCGATGAACACGTCGCGCAGCGCGGACGGTTCGATCTCCTTGAGCGCGTCGCGGAAGTCCTGGCCCGTGACGCGCATCTTCTCGAGGATCGAGGGGGGAATGGGCTGGTCCAGGTCGATGTCCGGCAGGTATCGGCGAAGCGCCTTCATCGCCGCCTCCTTGCAAAGCGCCTCGAGGTCGGCGCCGACGAACCCGTGCGTGATGCCTGCGAATTCATCGAGGCTCACGTCCTCGAGGGGCATCCCGCGCGTGTGGATCTGCAGGATGACGTTTCGCCCTTCGACGCCGGGGACACCAATCTCGATTTCGCGGTCAAACCGACCCGGCCGGCGCAGCGCGGGGTCGATTGCGTTCACGCGGTTGGTCGCGGCGATCACCACGACCTTCCCGCGGGCGTTGAGCCCGTCCATCAGCGTGAGGAGTTGCGCTACCACGCGCCGCTCGACTTCGCCCTGCACGTTCTCGCGCGAGGGCGCGATGGAGTCGAGTTCGTCGATGAAGATGATCGAGGGTGCGCTCTTGGTAGCCTCCTCGAACTTGTTCCGCAGTTGCGCTTCGGATTCCCCGTAGAACTTGCTCATGATCTCGGGGCCCTGGATCGAGAAAAAGGCGGCACCGCTCTCGTTTGCCACCGCCTTGGCGATGAGCGTTTTGCCAGTGCCCGGCGGCCCGTGGAGCATCACGCCCTTGGGCGGCTCGATCCCCAGGCGCTCGAAGAGTTCCGGGTGCTTGAGCGGCAGCTCGATCATCTCCCGTACGCGTTGGAGTTCGCGCTCCAGCCCGCCGATGTCCTCGTACGTAACCGTGCGGGTGACGGTCTCCGTCTGCTTGGTCGCCTCCTCCTTGACCTCGATCTCGGTCGAGTCGACGATCTGCACGATTCCCTTCGGGTCGGTTCCCGTAACTCCAAACGGGAGCGCACCCCCCATGAGTGCGATCCCCGGGACGACCAGGTTGTCCCCGACAACGACCGGGCGCTTCATCAGCCCGCGCTTTACGAACGTCTCGATGCCCTGCCCGAATTGGATGCGCTGGTTCTCCGAGATCACGGGCGCCAGGATGACCTTGCGCCCGGGTTTTGCCTCCGCCGGCAAGACCTCGACCTTCTCGCCGATGGTTGTCCCGGCGTTCTTGCGGACGAGCCCGTCGATGCGGATGATGTCTTTCCCCTCGTCCTCGGCGAGCACCCGCCAAACGACAGCAGCGGTCGTCTTCGTGCCGCGGATCTCAATGATGTCTCCTGGTGAGATGTTGAGCTTCACGCGCGTCGCGGTGTCGATTCGCGCCTTGCCCGTCCCGACGTCGGCCTGGATGGCCTCCGCCACGCGGAGGAAGATGGACTCTGGCATGCTGCGACTGCACCCCCCGTTCGTTATTTATTGATTGGTTTTAAGATTTGCCGGGTGGAAAGATGGCTCGGCGGGCGAGCCCCGGGGCCTCTGGCTCGCTCCCTTTCGGGCCCCCACGGTCATGCGTTCTTCCCCGCTCGTTGCTCGGCGTCCTCGACCTGCGCGATGAGTTCGTGGTCCATCGGGGCTTCGCACATACGGTTGGCGAGCTCCACAAAGAGCGGGACGGTGTCGGCCGCGAAGAAGCCGTCCCGGATCGACCGCCACGCGCACCGCAGCAGGATGAAAGGGTGGTCCGAGTGCAGGTCCTTGGCAGAGAGGTGCCCCGCCGAGGCGACAAGCGCGATGGCGACCTTCCGGGGCGAGGTGCCGTCTTCGAAGAAGCCGCGAAGGGCGGCATGGGCCTCCGCGCGCTTGTTGCTGGTGACGGCAACCAGGAGCCGGCCGCCGTAGTCGGGGCTCCCGGGCCGGGGCTGTGGGAGGTCGCGCGTCTCGGGCAAACGTTTGGGTCCGCGGTACCCATGGGTAATGGAAAGGGCGGCTGTCTCCAAGACGGCGTGGGCGCCCTCCATGTTCAGTGCGCCCGCTAGCCGGTGCGACGCTTCCGCCAGTGTGAATCGGTGCGAGAGCGGCCCGCTCGCCTCTAGCCCGCAGCGGACGAGGACGCGGCCCACGTCTTCCACGAACCGGGGCCTGCCCCGGGCTTGCGCGACGAGCAAGCGCACGGTAGGGGCGTCGCCCCGGTGGACGGCGCCCCGTAACTGGGCCATGGGCTCCTCGCTGTCGGCTACTACCGGTCCACCCGGCGGGACCGCGCTCCGCTCGTAGGAGCGTGCGAGCTCCACCTGCCCGTAGACGAGGTGCCCGGTGGAAGTGAATCGGGCCACCCTCATGCCGCCGCCCTGCAGCAGCCGGCGCCTCTTTCCCGTCGAGCGCGAGAGCACCTCGAGCCAGGCTCCTTCAGGGCGGATGCTGGCGATCAGGAGATCGTTCCCACCCGGTATCCGGGCCCGTAGCGCGATCCGCTCTCCCGCCGAGCGATCCGACACGACGATCTCCTGGGGTTGACCACCCTCGGCCCGGATCGACCAGAGCTTCGTATAGGTGTCGAGCAGGATCTCGTCGTCCGTTCCCC
>CBEUCC010000057.1:0-15669 GCA_965541515.1 uncultured Thermoplasmata archaeon | reverse complement strand
GCCGAGAGTGAGGACGAGCACGGACCCCCCACCTGAGGGCGGACTTTCGCGCCCCGCCCAACCCTTATCGGGGATGGGGGGCCTCGCGTCCCGAGGCGCGGGGGCACCGCGCCGACCCGGAGGAATCGGTTTGGCTTCACGTGGGATCCGCACCGCAGTTGCCCTGCTAATCGCGTTTGCCGTGGCGTCCACGGCGCTGCCTGCGCCTGCCGGTGCCGTTGCCGGCACGCCGCCGGGGTGGGGGCCAAGCGAGCAGGTCGACTACCCCCACGGGTTCACCTCCGGAGCCGGCAGCCCCGTGTTGGCGGTCACGCAGGACGGCCACGCGCTTGCGGCGTGGGACCTCGTCTCCCCCTCCACAGGCTACCGGGTCGTCCAGTACGCCCTCTACTCGCCCGGCGTCGGGTGGACGTCCGCCGTGACCATGTCGGCGGGCGCGGCCGACGCCCAGAACCCCGCCGTCGCGGGGGCCCCCAACGGCTCCCTGATGGTCGTGTGGTCGCACTACAGCTTCATTCCGAGCCTTCCCGCGGAGATCCGGTCCGTCGTATGGGTCCCGGGGGAGGGTTTCCACGCGTGGGAACAGGCGAGCGTGAGTGCGACCGGGTCCTCTGACAACCCCCGCGTCGCCTTTGACGGCCAAGGCAAGGCAGTAGCCGTTTGGAGGGAGACCGATACCGAAACCAACGTCTCGGCCAACCACTACGTGGGCGGCCTTGGTTGGGGGGCCAACCGCCAGACCCTGGACACCCTCCCCTCCAGCGTCTCCTTCCCGGAGGTGTCGGCTGACCTGGCCGGCAACGCGATCGCCGTGTGGGCACAGGACGATTCGGGCCTGCGGATCTTCGCCTCGCGGTTTGGCGGCGCCGCCGGGTGGGGTGCGCCCCAGGCGGTCGACGGCAATACCGTAGACTCCCTCGGCCCCCGGGTCGCGGTCAATGGCTCGGGCGGGGCCGTCGTCACCTGGACCGACATCGCTTTCGCAGGACCCACCCCTATGTACAGCCAGTTCACGCCGGGTGCCGGGTGGAGCGCGGCGCTTCCCCTCACGCCGTCGTTCCCAGGCGCGGTATCCAACCTGCGGGTCGCCGCGAGTTTGTCGGGGGAGTTCGTGTGCGCCTGGATCTCGGACGTATTGGGCGGCCGCTCGGTCTTGGCGGTCATCGTCGGGCCCGGCGCGGCGGCCGGGGCCCTCACGAATGTGTCCGCCGGCCGGGTGCCGTACGCGGAGAACCCGTCGCTAGCCGCACTCGGTGACGGCCGCGTCATCGTCGTGTGGCGCGAGCAGGAACCGGGAGACCCCTACGGCTCCTCAGCGGGCGCGTGGTGGTCACCCTCCGGGGGCTTCCTTGCGGGGGAGCGGCTTGGCACCTCGCAGATCAACGAGGAGGCCCCGATCGTCGCGGGCGCTGGCGACCACGCGCACCTCGTGTGGCTCGAGCTCGCCGGGGGCCCGGCGACCATCTGGTCGCGCGCATACACGACGCCGGACATGAGCCCCCCATGGGTGATCATCGACTCCCCGGCGGACGGAACGGTCACGGCCAACTCGACAATCGTCGTCTCCGGGAGGGCGGAAGCCGGGACGCGCGTTGTCATCAACGGGGTGCAAGCCGTGGTGGTCGCCAACGGCGCGTTCTCGCTTGCCCTTGGGCTGCTGCCCGGCGACAACGCCATCCGAATCAGTGCCTCTGACGCCTCCGGGAACACGATCCTGACGACGATGACCGTGACCTTCGACGACCCCGTCCCCGCCCTCGAGGCGGCGCTCGCCGCGGCCCAGGCCGAACTCGCGGCCGCGCTGGTCGCGCTGGACGAGCTATGGGCGGCTCTCAACGAGACACGGGCGGACCTCAACGACACGCGGGACGCCCTGAACGCCACGCAGGTGGAGCTTGAGGCCACGCAAGCCGAGCTCGCGACGGCACAGGCCGAACTCGCGGCAGCGCAGGCGGCACTCGCCGCGGCCGAAGCCCGGCTGGGCGCCGTCGAGGGAGACCTCGTCGCGGCCCGGGCTGAGATCAACCAGACGCGCGAAGACGTCGTGCAGACGCGGGCCGACCTCAACGCGACCCGGGATGACCTTGTGGCTACCCAGGCTGACCTCGCCGCGACCAAGGCCGAGCAGGCCGAGACCAACGCGCGCCTACAGGCAGAGACGGACCAAGCCAAAGCCGACGCGTCCTTCGCGTTGTTGCTCGCGGCACTTGGCGCCGTACTTGGCGGGGCGGGCGTGGTGACGGCCCTCGTGCTCGGGCGGCGCAAATGGCCGCCTGACGAGTAGCGCGCTCCCGGCCCCAACCCCGACGGGCGAGCGGCGCTCGCGGGCGCCGCTAGCGCTGCTCGTCTTCGCCCTTCGCCGCGTCCGGGGGGGCCGTCGACCCTTCGGGGCCCTTGCCACCCCCGCGCTTGGCCGCCCACGCGAGCCCAGCTATCGCCACGACCGCAACGATGAGCCCGAGCATGAGCATCGGGTCCAGGCCGCCGATGGTCGTCGGGGGCGCGGGCGCCTCTTCGACGACGACCTCCATCGTTGCCGTTGCCTCGTTGCCCACGGCGTCCGTCACGCGCAGCGTGATCTCATATGTCCCTGCAGCCTCGAACGTGTGGGTCACCGAACCGCCAGTGAGCGTCACGGGTGTCGAGCCATCGGTGAACGACCACTCGAAAGCGGAGGCCGTGACGATCGGGTTGCCGCCGTCGGACGCCGCGGCCGACAGCAGGATCTCCTGGCCGACCACGCCCGTCACGCTCGTGCTCGCGAGCAGGATCGTCGGGGGGGTCGTGTCGGGCGCCCGCACGCGCACTTGGAACGTCTCCGTTGCCGTGTTGCCAGCCGCATCGGAGACCGTCAGTGCCACGTCGACCACCTCGGCCGTCGTGAAGGTGAATGTCGCGGTGGATCCGGAGAGGTCGTGGGCCGTGCCGTCGTGCGTGAACGTCCAGTTGTATCGGCCCGCCGTCGCGAAGTCTGCGCTGTCGTCGGTCGCCGTCGCCTCGAAGGTCACCTCCTCGTCCGTCATGACCTCCATGTTGGCGATCGCCGTGATTGTCGGTGCCAGCGTGTCGGGCGGCAACACGGTCACCGTTGTGGTGTCCGTCCCCACGTTGCCGGAGGCGTCGACGACCGTCAGTGTCACGTCGTACGTCCCCGCGACGTCGAATAGGTGCCCGAACATGTACCCCACAAACGTCAGCGGCGAACCCCCGAAGGTGAACGACCACGTCACGTTCGAACCCGCCGGGAAGAGCGGGTCGTCGTCCGTCGCGGTGCCCGCGAACGACACCGTCGTGCCGACCACCACATTCCAGTTGGCGCCTGCGTCCACCGTGGGCGCCGTCGTGTCCGGCGGCAGAACTTCTACGGTGAGCGTATCTGTCCCTTGGTTCCCCGACCCATCAAACACGTCGAGGGAAACGAGGTAAGTCCCGGGGATGACGAAGGTGAAGTTGGCGGCAAGCCCCGTGAGGACCTCGACCGACCCGTCGTAGCTGAAGCTCCACTCGACCGTCGAGCCCGCCGGGAAGAGCGGGTCGTCGTCCGACGCCGTCCCTTGGAACGACACGGTCGTGCCGGCCACGACCGTCTGGTCGGCCCCGGCCCCGACGGTCGGCGCGGTCGTGTCCGGTGGCAGTACCGTTACGGTAAGCAGGTCGCTCGCGGTGTTGCCCGACCCGTCCCAGACGGTTAGCGTCACGTCGTACGTCCCCGCAATGTCGAACAGGAAGCTGGCGTTCTGCGTGGTGAGCACGACGGGCGTGCTGTTGTACGTGAACGACCACTCGAACACGGCGCCCAGCGGGAAGAGCGGGTCATTGTCGGTTACGAGCGGCGTGAAACCGACCGTCGCCCCCACGAAAACGGTCACGTCGGCACCGGCGTCGACCGTCGGCGGCGTACCGTCGGGGACCCGGACGGCCACCTGCAAGGTGTCCACCCCGATGTTCCCTGACGCGTCGGCCACGCCCAGAGTCACGTCGTAGGCGCCCGCGATGTCGAATTGGAACGTCGCGTTTGGCCCGCTCAGGTTGACCGGTGCACTGTTGTAGGTGAAGGTCCACCAAAAGGCGGCGCCCGCCGGGAAGAGCGGGTCGTCGTCTGTGGCCTGCGCCGAGAAGTTCACGAACACGCCCGTGTCCACCGCCTGGTCTGGGCCAGCGTCCACGAGCGGCGCCGAGACATCCGTGACCGTCACGTTGAACGGAGCCACCGCAAAGTTGCCCGAGAAGTCCGTGACCGTGAGCATCGCGGTGATCGTCCCCGGCGACTGGAGCGTCACCGTCGCGGAGGCCCCGTACACTTCCACGACGCCGAAGTTGGGGTCGTCGAAGGACCAAGTGTAGTTGGCAGCACCGCAGAAGTCGAGCGAGTTGTCGTAGGCAAACGCGGTGAGGTCCAGCGGCTGTCCCAGGTCGACCGCGAGGTCGCTGACGCCGTGGACGGCCGGAGCCGTCGTGTCCGGGGACGGCGTGAACTGTGCCAGCGAACTGCCCACGTCCACCTCGGCCCACCCGAATGTGCCCGAGGTCGGCGGGCCCTCGTCCGTGGAGAGCGCAGCCAGCGACGGCGCCTGCACGCCGATGACCGTGTAGGTGGTGGAGGGCCAGTACGCCGGGACCTGGAGGCACCCGTAGAATTCGTCCGCGTCCCCGCCACGCAGGTAGGCGATGGTGGGGAAGTCGCTGCCGGTCCAGACGGCATAGCGCTCGACCAGGTCGCCGACCATGCCCTGGATCCCGCCGGGGAACGCGACCGCGCCGCCGTCCCATCCGGTCGTGTTCTTCGTACCCGTATGCTTGGCGCCGACGCCAAAGGGCGACCCCAGCACGAAGTTCTCGCTGACAAAGGACACATTCGTGTCGGTCATCGTGCGGAGCCACTGCAGCGTCGGGTCGGGCATGAAGACCTCCTCGTCCTCGCCCCACCAGATGCCGTCGGAGGCAGACGCGTCCGTCCCCTGCGGGGCGCGGAACGTGATGTTGGCCCCGCCCCCGATGAAGTCGTCAAAACCGAAGTTCGGCACGGCGTCGAGGTCGAGCGTCACGTTCGCGCGGCCTCGGCTATCCGTCGTGAGCCCTGTGGCGTCCCAGAAGCCGCGCGAATTCCACACATACACGTCGACCGACGCGTTGGCGTGGAGCGTCCCGTTGTCCCAGAACTCGTAGGGGAACGTCTGCACACCCTCCCACGGGACCCGCGAGGCGTCCGTCAGCGCGATGGCGTCGAACTGCGCCGCGTCGGGGAGCGGCGTGAGGAAGAGGGGCCGGACCCTGAACATGCTCCAGATCCGCTGCGCGCTCAAGGTGCTGTTGGCCCACCCGTCCGCCTGGAGGGACGTCGTCCCGTCGTTCGTGATGTTGAAGCTGAGTTGGCCCGTCGCGTTGGTCGTCCCGTTGATCCACCCGATGTTGTGCAGCGGGTCCTCGTCCTCGACGATCTCGATCGAGACGTTCAGGCCCTGGAGCGTTACCGCTCCGTCCCCCACCGTGAGCGTGCCGGCCAGGCGCGCGTTCGTCGCCTCCGAGAAGTCGACGACCGTGTCGTGGAACCACACGTCGGCGGTCCCGTTTGACCACGCCTCGTTCCCCTCGTTGATGTACGCCTGCAGGACGATCTCGCGGCTGTCTGTGAGGGTTGGGGGTACCGTGTACCGGATCTCGTATAGGCCGGGCGCCACGCTGACAGGCGTGAGCGAGACCGGCGTTTCCCCGAACGTGACGTGCGGGGCCACGTAGAGGTCGGCGGTAAGGGAGGGCGCGTTGGTCGCCGTCCCGTTCAGTTCCGTGTCGATGCGCCAGACCAGTTCCTCGCCGGGGTTGACCTTCAGGCCAAGCTCGTCCAAGTTGTCGACGCCTGCGTGCACGGTCCATGGGTCGCTCGAGCCGCCGAAGGGGTTGCCGCCCGGGAACTGGAGGATGATGCCGCGCGCGGAGGTCGCCAGGTCGGGGCCGCTTTGCACTTCCACCGCGAGCATGGTAATGCCCGTGGCCACGTCGGACGGCGCGAGCGTGACGGTGGCGTTGTAGAGGCCGGGAGAGCCCGCGTAGTTGCCCGGATAGGGGACCGGGAACAGGACCGGCGGCAACTCGAGACCGAGCTTGAAGGTGACACTCGAGACATTGACGGGCGTCTGCCCTTCGTACACCTGGGCCCAGACGACGAAACTGTCGCCCGCCCCGAGGCCCTCGGCGTCCTCGTTCCAGAGCGCCACGGTGAGCAGCGAGTGGCTGCCCGCGCCCGCGAAGGGCGTGAGCAGGGCCGGCACGGTCAACAGGAGCAACACGGAGACTGCAAGCGGTCGGGTTCGCTTCAAGGCCATCCCGCGCCCTCTCCGCGTTCCCCATGAAAAAACCTTCGGGCCGATTCCAGTCTTCCAGCACGGGGATGCCAGGGGGCCGCCCGCCCGCCTAACCTTGATATAGGGTGGGCCCCCCTGGGCGGCCGAGGGTCGGAGGGAATCCATCTTGAAACGACAAAGGAAACCGCTGCTTGTAGCTGTCTTTGTGGCCGCCGCGCTCGTCACGCCTGCGTTTGCCGCCGTGTCGGTGACCGCGACGGACGACGAACTGCCGGTGCACCTGATCGACGGGATCCCGTCCGTACTCAAGAAGCCCCCCGGGACGCCCGGCAAGGGCGGCGGCGGCGACGACCCGCCTGCGCAGCCGGCGCAGGTGACGCCGTGGGGCATCGAACAGATCGGCGCGGACGAAGTCTGGGACCAAAACACGGGCGACGGGATCCTCGTGGCTGTCGTGGACACCGGGATCCAGCCCGACCATCCGGACTTGGCGGGGAAGATCGTCGATGGCGTCCGGTTTTACATGCGCGGCTTCAACATTAGGCAAGATAGCAAGTGGGCCGACGACCACGGCCACGGGACGCACGTTGCCGGGACCATCGCAGCCCTCAACAACCAGATCGGAGTCGTAGGAGTGGCGCCCGATGTCGAGTTCCTTGCAGTGAAGGTACTCAACAAGAACGGTGCCGGTTCGTGGGACGGGGTGGCCGCGGGCATCGACTGGGCCGTCGCAAAAGGCGCGGACGTGATCTCGATGAGCCTCGGCGGTTCGGGCGGGGACTCCGACCTTGCCACCGCAGTCTCCGACGCAATCTCCGCGGGCGTCATCGTGGTCGCATCGGCCGGCAACTCCGGAGACGGGTCGTCGAGCACCACCGAGACCTCCTACCCCGCCGCGTACAACGGCGTCATCGCGGTGGGTGCGACCGACAGCAGCAACAGCGTGGCGAGATGGTCGTCGAGCGCCAGCTACATCGAGGTCTGCGGGCCCGGTGTCAGCGTGTTCTCCACGTACAAGGGGTCGTGGTACGCGACCATGTCGGGGACATCCATGGCCGCCCCGCACGTGTCGGGCACCGTCGCACTGTTGCTTGGCACCACACCGCCGACCAGCTACGGCTCGACGTGGGATTCGTACGAGGTCGGCACATACCTGTCGACGAACGCGATCTCCATCGGCGCGGCCGCCAACTCCTGCGGCGGCGGCCTCGTGGACGCCTCCGACTACTAGCCGGCGCCTGCTCTGTCCGGGGGGGCCATCCCCCCGTCCCCTTCCCTAGCAGCGCGGCGCGTGCCTCGTCCGGGGCCCTTTGCGCCCCATGCCCGCCTGGCGATGTCTGCATAATCGATCCACAGCCTTAATACGCTCAGCCGGAAACGTGTCTGGCGAACTGAAGTGCACCCCATGATTTCCAACGCCAAACTCTCGGCCCTCGGGCTCACCGCCCTGCTCGTCGCCTCCCTGGGCGCCGTACTCATGCTCCAGCCCACCCCCCTCGGGCCGCTGCCCGCGCCCGGCACCTACTCGAACACGTCGTACTACGGCGCCACCGCCTACGGCTCCTACGTGGCCGTCCCGCCCCCGGAGAGTTGCGGCGAGTGGGACCACTTCGCGTCCCAGGACGAACTCCGGGAGGCCGTCAACAACACCTATGGCATGTACTACTTCGGCGGCGGGCCGGTCCCGCCGATGGCCGAAACCACAATGGACGCATCGGCAGGCGCAGCCGGCTCCAGCGCCCGGGCGAGCACCCCCGAGTACTCCAGCACGAATGTCCAGACCGCCGGCATCGACGAGCCCGACATCGTGAAGTCGGACGGCTGGTACCTCTACTCCATCAACGGCGAGGCCGTCACGATCACACTCGCCTACCCGGCCTCCGAGGCGCGGCTCGTCGCGGCCATCACGTTCGAGGACCAGTACCCGTACGGCCTGTTCGTCGCGGGCGACCGCCTCGTCGTCCTCACGTCGCTCTACTCGTACTACGGGTACGACGACACCGCGGGCATGGACGCGAGCTTCGCGCCCTACTACTCGTCGCCCCGCACGGCCGCACTCGTCTACGACATCTCGGACGTGGTCCGCCCGGAGCTCGTCGCGAACCTCACCCTAAGCGGCTACGCGACGGGCGCGCGCATGATCGGGTCCGATGTCTTCCTCGTCGTCCAGCACTACATCTACCTCGACGGCGACGACAACCTCGTCTTGCCGGCCATCTGGGTCGACGGCACGGCACGGACGCTCGCGGCCACGGACATCGGCTACTTCCCCGACGCGTACAACACGAGCTCCGTCACCGGCGTGATGGTCATGGACCTCACGCGGCCGGCCGACGCAACCTACACCGCCATCCTCACGAACGCTGGCGGCCAACTCTACGTGTCGCGCAACTCCGTCTACCTGGTGGGCTACGGCACCTCGGGCGCGGGCCTGTGGCGCGCGTGGGCCGACGTCTCCACCGTGCACCGGCTCTACATCTATGGGGGCACCGTCGCCTGCGCGCTCACCGGCGAGGTGCCCGGCCATGTGCGCAACCAGTTCTCGCTCGACGAGTACGGCGGCCACCTTCGCATGGCCACGACCGAGTGGCGCGCAAACGGCACCGCCACCACCGAGAACCACGTGTACGTGCTGGACGGGACGCTCGACATCGTCGGGAGCCTCGATGGGATTGCCCCTGGCGAGACCATCCAGTCCGTCCGGTTTGTGGGCGAGCGCGCGTACGTCGTGACATTCCGGCAGATCGACCCGTTCTTCGTCATTGACCTCATGGACCCGACCGCGCCCGCCATCCTTGGCGAACTCAAGATCACCGGGTTCTCGCAGTACCTCCACCCCATCTCCGACTCGCTGGTCATCGGCATCGGCGTCGAGACCTCCATGCCCGACCCCGACGGCCGTGTGACCCGCGAGGGGTTCAAGGTCAGCCTGTTTGACGTGGCGGATGTGTCCAACCCGCGCGAGGTCTCGAAGGACGTCGTCGAGGGGCTCTCCGTCTACTCGGAGGCGCAGTGGGACTCCCATGCGTTCCTGTGGATCGCCTCGCGCGACATGCTCGTGCTCCCCCTCCAGGTCTACACCGGCGACTGGTCGCGCGGGGACACCACCTTCTGGCAAGGAGCCTACGCGTGGAAAGTGACAGAAGGCGGCGGCGTGGAACGCCTCGGCACCGTCTCGCAGGTCGGCGCCGTCGACGACGGGTCGAGCTACTACGGCTCCTCGTATTGGCAGGTACGCCGCGCGCTCTACATCGGCGACAACCTCTACACGGTGTCCGACACGACCATCCAGATCAACGACCTCGACACGCTCGGGTTCGTGCGCGCCGTCACGGTGTACACGCCGCCGTCGGACCCATGGTGGTGGCTCACCGGCCCGGTGTCGACGGAGCAGAGCGACCCCGTTTCCGGGACTGCGGAGACCCCGCCGCCGGAGTAGCCGAACCGGCCCTTCGTGGAGCGCCGTGCGGCCACGCTGGGTGCGCGCGACTAGGTATTCATACGATGCATGGCGTCCGGCCCTTATCGGCGCGCCAAGGCGCGTCGACTGGGGATCGTTATGAGTCGTGTCAAATCTGTCGGAATTGCCGTGCTTTTTGTGATGGTCGCCTTGGTGCCGCTTGCCGGCACCTCTGCGGCAGAGGGTTTTGCGCCGGGGTGGTCCGACGCTGAACGGATCGCCGAGTGGAATCCCAGCGGGGGGAACCCACAAGGCATGCAGGCTACGATTGCCGATGACGGCCGTGTCCTCTACAGCTGGTATCAGTACGACAATGGGGCGTCGCTCAATTTCGTGAAGACCCGGGTCTACGACCCCGTATCGGGGTTCGGACCGGAGTCCTATGTCGGCTATGGTACGGGTTCCTATAACCAGTACTCTCCCAAGGCGGCGGCCTTTCCCAATGGCTCGTTCATCCTAGTCTATGAAGTAGACCGCGGCTCAACATCGGACCTGGTATGCAAGGTTTGGATCAATGGCAAGGGGTGGATGCCGGACCTGAGGCTCTCCCCCTATCCCTACCCAAATGATGTGCACTCCCATCAAGTGGCCACAGACGGACAAGGAAATGCTTTCGTCATGTGGGTTCAATATGATGGAACCGAATCGAACCTCACCGCGCGCCGGTACATGGCGGACGGCAACTTGGAGTCGACGTCATACCTGCTCGAGTCCTTGCCCGAGACCACGAGATACGCGAAGCTCGCCGTCGATGACACGGGCAACGCGATGGTCGTTTGGAATCAGCACGACGGATCCGTCCAGCGGGCCTACGCGAACCGGTACGTCGTAGGCTCCGGATTTGGGAGTGCGACGTTGATTGACAGGGGCCCCTACGACGTTGATCAGGTTTGGGTCGCGCTAGACCAGGACGGGAATGGGGTTGCTGTCATAGATCAACACGACGGGACCCGCGACCGCCACTACGCCAACACGTTTACCGTTGGAACCGGGTGGGGGACGCCGGAGATCATCGACACAGACAATGGGTGGTCGCCGAACGGACTGATCATGCTGGAACGGACTGGCCCCGATGAGATGATTGCTATGTGGCAACAGTACAACGGGAGCGGATACAACATCCACACTGCCACCTACGCCGCGGGAACAGGGTGGACGCAGGCACAGAACCTGAGCGAGGATTGGGGTCTCGTGGCCCCCGGCAGTTTCTACGCAGATGCCTCGCTGGACGGAACCGTCAAACTTGTTTGGTACGACTATACGCCCGCGTATGACAACTACATCACGTACGTTCGTTCATACACACCCGACCACGGCTGGTCGGGCCCGTCCGCGGTCGCCGACGGGTACTTCCCATACGCAACGGGCCTCTCCTGCAATGCGGTCGGCCAATGCGCACTCCTTTTCGAAGAGTACGATGGGAATGTATGGGCCAAATACGCCGTTCTGTACTCGCACCCAGACGCGGACCCGCCGGCCTTGAGCCTCTCCGGCCCGAGGGACGGCGCGATGACGGAAACGCCCTCGGTGATGGTCTCCGGCACGACTGAGCCCGGCTCCACGGTGGTCGTGAACGGCGTGCAGGCGGTGGTCTCGGACGCGGGCGCGTTCTCTCTCTCGGTCGCGTTAATGCCCGGCGACAACACGATCGACGTCGTTGCGACGGACGCCGCGGGGAACAGCGCGACCTCCTCGGTCACGGTGAACTACCACGACCCCGTCCCTGACCTGCAGGGCGACCTCGCCACGACGCAGGGCGACCTCGCCGCCACACAAGCGGATCTCGACGCCACACAAACGGATCTCGACGCCGCAAACGCGGATATCGCCGGTCTCCACACCGAGATCAACGACGCCGATGCAGCCATCCAGGCGACGAATGCGGAACTCGACCAGACGAAGGCCGACCTTGCCAACGCGGAGGCTGACCTCGCCGCGGCCCAGACAGACGTCACCGCAACCGAGGACAAGCTGACGACCCAGGAAGCCGCGGACGCCACGCACACAACGGAGATCAGCACGGCCGCGGACTCAGCCGGCATGGCGATGATGGTCGGGATCCTCGGGATCCTGCTTGGCGCCGTCGCGCTCGCGATGGGCTTCATGATGGGGCGCAAAGGCAGCGGCGGCACAGGAGGCGGAGGCGAGGTGTCCTCCGTCCCGCCGCCGGAACCCGCATCGCCCCCGCCGGCGCCAGCCGTGGAGCCGCCAAAAGCCATGTGAAGGTGGCGTCATCCGACTTGCGGGCGGCTCGGGGTAGATTCCCCCGGGCCGTCCGTCCTTTCCCCCGGGCCGGGATCCGCGAGCCTACACGTCACCCACGCTCGAGAGCTTGGGCGTTAGCGGCGTGCCCCGCTCGAACCAGCCGATGAGTTCGCGTAGGTCGTCGATCGCGTAGGGCTTGCGCAGCACCCAGACCACGATGCCCTCGAATCGCTCGAAGTCCTTCTTGGTCACGTAGCGCCCCGTCACCACGATGACCTTCGTGGGCAGGCGTCCCGCCTGGATCGCCTCGAGCACATTCTCGCCAGGCACGTCCGGGAGCATCAGGTCGAGGAGCACGAGTTCCGGGCCGTACTCGTTCACCGCCCGCAGGGCCCCCAGGCCGTCGTAGGCCGTGATCACCCGCCAGTCGCGCCCCTCGAAGACGGACGTCTCCAAGTCTGTGATGGTCAAGTCGTCGTCCACGATGAGGACGGCGCGCCCCTTCGGCTTGGCCGGGGCGGGCCTTGCGGGGGCCCGGCCGGCCTCCGGGGCCCCCTTCTTCCTAGAAAACAGCCCCACCTGGCCACGCTCCAGGCGGGCCAACACGGCGCTTCGTAAAATACGCTCGCGAAGGGTATTCAGGGCGCGTCCAGGAGGGGGATCGGAGGCGGGGGGGTCCTAGACCCCCCGTACTTCGAAAGGACAAACAAAACGAACCGTTATGTCGAAAGGCTTAATGAGGGGGCCCGTCCTGGTTGTCTCGGTGAGGGGTCAAGTGGGACGCGAAACCCGCCATGCATCTAGTGCACCTCCGGAAGGACTTGCGGGTACTCCGCCGGGCCCCGGGGGGTCGAGCCGTGAGGGTCACCTCACAAGCAAGGCGGGGATCTCCAACGGCGGTGGCCGGACCAACGGAGGCGGCTTCACCAACGGCGGTGGCCGGACCAACGGGGGCGGCTTCACCAACGGCACTGGCCGGACCAACGGGGGCGGGCTCATGTCCGGGGGCCGCGTCCGGGCGCTCACACTCACCTCCGCACGGCGCTCGCGCCGCCGGGCCGCCGCCTCGCTATCTGTGGCGCTCATCGTGACGATCAGCCTGGGCGCGGTGCTTGGCTTCCCGGGGGCGGCGCCGGACGGCGTCCGCTTCGACGGCGCCCTCGATGAGTGGTCCGGGCAGATGACGCAGGCTCCGGGCGCAGGCCTCACGGCCTTCGGCGTCCAGACGTCCGGCGCCGGGCCCGTGGCCGCCTTCTCCTTCGATGCCCCGGTGGAGGGCCGCGCCGACATCTGGGTCTTCATCGACACCGACCTCGACGCGACGACCGGTTACTTTGACGGCGCGCTGGGAGCCGACGCCGCGGTCCTCGTGCGCGCCGACGGCGGGCAGGCGCTGGCAGCTTCTGCGCTACGGTTTACCGGTACCGACCCCTTCGACCTCAACAGCCTCGTCGCCACGGGGCCCTCCCCCGTCGGTTTGCGCGGGGCCGACCTCGAGGTGGGCTTGCCAGTGATGCCCGCCGCGATGTCGGTCGCCGTTGCGGGCCTGGACCATGCCACCTCGACAGGGGGCTTCGACCTCGAGGGCCAGGTCATGGCCTTGGAGCCCCCAACGCCGGCCCTTAGCGGTGACGTCCGAAACGGCGTGCGGGTCGACGGCGACTTCTCGGACTGGCAGACGGTCACAAGGGTGGAGGAGCCCGTATCCCCCGACCTGCCCGGCCGCCTCGATATCGCGGCCACCGCCGCGATCGGGGACGACGCAAGCGCACAGTTCTACGTCAGCGCCCGCGAGGAGATTCTTGTGGGCACGCTGCCCCTGCGGGCCTTGCCGATCACACCGGCCGAGGCGGCTGCGGTTCCCTCCGTATCGGTCCCCACACCGCCCCGGCGCATCGCCGGGACGGACCTGCTCGAGGTCTACCTCGACACGGACAGCGACCCGACGACCGGCACCCTTGCGTTCGGGCTCGGCGCCGAAGTCCTGCTCCGGGTCGAGGGCGTGGGGGGCTATGCGGTAGGCTCCTACGTGTTCGTTTTTGACGCCGCTGCAGGGTGGAAACTCGCGGAGGCCGCCGCGGAGGCGGCGGCAAGCGCGGGCGAGCTCGAGGCGTCTATCGCGCTGCCGGGCCTGGTGGGGGCGGACGCCCGGTTCGTCCTCCAAGGATTCGATGGTGCGCGGGATGTTAGCACGGTCCCGGTGGCGGTCGGACAGGTGTCTGGAAGCGCGGTCTCGCCAGGCTACGGCTCGCTAACGCTGGGCGGCGCGTCGGGCCGCGACCTCACGGTGAACCCCATTCCCGAGATCTCCGAGGTTTTCGCCGTGGCGGCCGGGGTGTTTCTCATCTTCTTCGTCGGGCGCGGGCGCCGCCGCCCCGACGCCGGGACGAGGCGCGGAGACTGAGACCGTGGTTGACGACGAGGCCCCTGAAGAGTACGCGTGCCCCGAGTGCGACGCCACGGTCGAGCCCGATTGGGCCGCCTGCCCCAACTGCGGCGTGGAATTTTCCGCCCCCGGGGAGGACAAGGCGCCTGCGGCCTCCGCGGCACCCGAAACGAGTAGCCAGGCTCCGCCCGACGCGGCCGGCGGCGAGGACGAGTTGGGGACGGAGCTCGACGAACTCGAGCGCGAGATCGAGGCCGCGACACCCCCTGAGGTGGCGGAGGAGCCGGAAGGGGCTGCCCCCCCGGAGCCCGAGGCCAAGATGGAGCGCGCAGAATCGCCGGGTTGGAAGGCGGCGGGTGCGGAGGCGGCAGGGCGCTCCCCGCTCGCCCGGCTTGGCGGGATCGTTGGGACTTTCGGTGTCTTGCTCCTCATCGGCGGAGCGATCGGCGCGCTCATCGCCATGAACTACGACACGTGGGTGCAGGGGGCCAGCGTCAATTCGATCGGTGGTACCCAACAGATGGCGATCGCCGGGATGGCCGCCGCCGCTGTCGCCGGCGCCGCCCTCGTCCTCATCGTGCGCCGGCGCCCGCATCCGGCCTGAGGCGGCGACTGACTAGACCTTGTAGATCCCCAGGAGCCCGCTTGGCTCCACGAGGACATCGTACAGCCAGTCGCGCCGCCCCTCGCCGCGCAGCACCCGGATACGGACGAGCGTTCGGCCCGCATTGGCGTCCTCCACGCGCTCGGTCACCGTGCGCGCTCCTTGCACGCCCGAGAAGGCGAGGACCTCATCGACCGCCGCCAGGACCTCACGTTGGGGGCGTCCTTCCGGCGGCATGGGGCAACACGGCCCGCTCGACCTCGCGCCCAGATAAGGCTTTACGCCGCTCATGGCCCCGGCGATAGGTCGAGCAACTCGATCCACCGATCGGCCTCCGGCTCGCCCAGCACCGACGCGCCGTGGAAGGCCTTGCGCGCGGCTTCGAGGTCGCCCGCCTCGAACCGTGCGACCCCCCGCGCCATGCGCGCCCCCCGCAAAGCGCGGCGCGCCTCCTGCTCCCGCGCGCTTGCATCGCCGCCTGCTTCCCGCTCGGCCCCAAACCGTGCTTCCTCCAAGGCCGAAAGCAACTGCCCTTCCCCATCGTCCGGTGAACTTCCGATCGCACCGAGGACCTTCCGGTGGAAGTCCCCCGCCTCCTGCGCGCGTCCCAACTTGACGAGCGCTGCGCGCGCCAGGCGCGCGAGGTCGGTACCCAGCTGGGCGCCGGCCCTGACCTCCAGGGCGACGCCGGAGACCGCGGTCAGGCCCTTGTCGT
>CBEUCC010000056.1:0-15730 GCA_965541515.1 uncultured Thermoplasmata archaeon | reverse complement strand
CGCCGCCCGCACCTCCCGGGGCGTGCGCAGCACGCGCAGGTGGAACCGGTCGGCCATCTGCATCAGCAGGTCGCCGCCCCCGCACGAGTAGTCGGTAATGGACCGGGGCTCGGCTGGCGCCATCGAGCGCACGACCTCCGAGATCTTGCGGTAGGCGCGCTTGTGGGAGAGGTTGGTCGTGCGTTCCATCCACCACTCGCCCATCACGCCGTCGTAGGCACCTGCGCCCCGCTCGTGCTCGCGGTCGAAGTCGATTGCGGGCCTCTGGGCCTTGCTGGCGGCCTTCTGGGCCTGCTGGGTAGAGGACGGACGGGCCATTGGGGCCGGCCATGACCGGCGATGTGCCATAAAACCGACGGCTCCAGTCTCTTCCGGGCCGCGTTGGGGGCTCCGCACACCGGCGGGCGGACACCCCGTCGCTCGTTTTGGGCGACGCTCCAAGCACCAGCCATCCGCCTCCCCACCCCGCAAACCCTTTCTCGCCGCCCCGGCCTAGCACCGTGGGAGAGCGCACCATGACCGAAGACCCTAGGGATTCCCCCGCCACCGACGGGGGGCCTGCCAAGCCCAAGCCCCCCGCGCCCCCGCCGGTGCTCCTCCAAGTCGCGGTTGCCCAACTGGCCACCGCCGCGCTCCTCTGGAGCGGCGTGTTCGTCGACACGAGCTCGTTCCCCAGTTACATGGAACCCCTCATCTCCGTCATCGTGTGGGTGGCGCTTGGCGCGCTCTCGCTCTACCTCCTCATGATGCTCATCGGGTGGGACGCGGACTTCGGCCCCGACTACGCGGGTGGCCGCACCGCCCGGTGGCGGGCGTACCTCCCCCATGCGATCGTCGTGGGCCCGCTGCCCCTCGTCATCGTCATTGCGGTCTTCCCCTACTCGCTCCCGCGCCTCGAGGCGCTCCTCCAGCTGTGGCTCCTTGTCGTCCTCTTCACGCCCCAGGCGCTGCTCGTCGAGATCACGCTGCGCCGCCCGCAGTTCCCTCCGCCCGAGGAGCGCCTTGCCGAGCACCTCATCACCGTAGGCGTTGTCCTGCCGGCGGTGCTCTCGCTCTACGCGGTCGCCACCAACTACTGGCCGCCCGCCGACTGGATCTGGGTCGCGCCCGTCGCACAGACGCTCGCTGGGCCCGACGTTTCCAACACGCTCTTCCCGCACTTCGCGGCCCAGTTCACATTCTATCTCGTGATGGGTGCGTGCAACCTCGCCGCGTGGGACTACATGCGCCGGTTCTTCCGGCAGGGGCCCGGGCCCTCGCCGAGGCTCGGTGACTAGGACCCACGACGAGGGGGGCCCCTTCACGTACGGCTCCGTACGAACGCGTCGATTGTCTCTACCACATACTCGCGCTGGGCCTTCCCTACCTCGGTGTGGGCGCCCACGTACATCCCCTGCCGCATGATCTCGCGCGCACGCGGCAACTTCCCGTGGGTGCGGTGCTTGAGCCGCCGCATCGCGGGGTGCTCGGCCATGTTCCCCGCGATCACGGGGCGAGTCTCGATCCCCGCTTTCTCTATGTGGTCCACGAATTCCTTCCGGGTGAAGGGCGCCTTCTTGGACACCAGCATGGAAAACCCGAGGTACACATTCTGGTGGCCGGGCAATTCTCTCTGGAAGCGAAGGACGCCCTCGTGGCCGGCCAGTTGCTTCCGGTAGTACGCCGCAAGCTCCCGCTTGTGGGCGATCACGCGCTCCACCTTCTGCAGTTGGTGAATGCCAAAGGCGGCCTGCACCTCGAAGGGCCTGAAATTGAACCCACGGTTCACGAACAGGAAGCGCGCGTCTATGTTGGGGTATTGCGCGGCGATCCTGTCGGCATTCTTGAGGCTGCGTGGGTACCCGTGGGCTCGCATGACGCGAGCGAGGTCAAGGTAGGTCTCGTTGTCCGAGACCAACATCCCCCCCTCCATTGTTGTCATGTGGTGCGAGAAGTAGAACGAGAACGTGGCCATGTCGCCAAAGGTCCCGGCCTTGCGCCGGCCGATGCGCGCGCCGTGCGCCTCGCACGCGTCCTCCACGACCTTCAGGTGGCCGTCGGACGCGATCTTGTCGATCCGGCGAAAGTCCGGCGGGTTTCCAAGGACGTGCACAGGGATGACGGCAGCTGTCTTCTTGGTGACCGCGCCTTCGATTTCGTCCGGGTCCGGGTTCAACGTGTCGATGTCCGCGTCCACAAAGACGGGCACGAGGCCCGCGTCCAAGATGGGGAAAACGGACGTCGACCAACTCACCGCGGGGACGATCACCTCCGCGCCGGGCTTGATGTGACCGCGCAGCGCTCCGTTCACAAGGACTTGCATCGCAAGGAAGTTGGCCGACGAGCCCGAATTCAGGAACACGGCGCCATCGGCCCCGCACCACTTGGCAAACTCCTCCTCGAATCGCCGGCACAGCGCGCCGAACGTAACGCGCCCGGAGACCAGCACATCGAGGCTTTCCAGCACCTCCTCGGCGCCGAAGAGGCGTGCTGAAAGGCCAACGCGCGTCTTGCCGGGGACGAAATCCTCATCCAGTCTATTCAGCCGCTCCTCCACGAACCGGCGCACCCCGGGGTCGTCCTTCGCCAGGCGGCCCTTGCCCATCCAAGACCACCCCGGCCGTCCCCATCAGGGGGTTCGGCGCACGCGCTCGATGTCCTTGTCGACCATCATCTCGACGAGCTGGCTGAAATCTACCTTGGGGCGCCACTTGAGGCGGCGGCGGGCTCTCGAGGAATCCCCCCGGAGCGTGTGGACCTCTGCCGGGCGCAGGAAGCGTTTGTCGACGCGCACGTGCTTCTGCCATCGTTTGATTCCTGCGCGGGCAAACGCGAGCGCGCAGAACTCGCGGACGGAGTGGGTCTTGCCGGTGGCCACCACGAAGTTCTCGGACGTCTTCTGTTGCAACATCCGCCACATCGCGTCCACGAAATCGCCGGCGAAACCCCAATCCCGTTTGGCGTCGAGGTTGCCAAGCGAGAGGGTTTTGGCCTTGCCCTCCGCGATCAGCGCGACGCCTCTGGTGATCTTCCGGGTCACGAACTCGAGCCCCCGTCGAGGGGATTCGTGGTTGAAGCATATCCCCGACACCGCGTACATCCCGTAGGACTCGCGGTAGTTCACGACGGCGTGGTGTGCCATCACCTTGGCGAAACCGTACGGGGACCGCGGGTGGAACAGCGTCTGCTCGTTCTGGGGCTCCTCCTCGACGAGACCGAACATCTCGGACGAGGACGCCTGGTAGAATCGCGCGTCCGGCGCGACCTCGTGGAGCGCCTCGAGTAGCCGCACGACCCCTACGCCCGTTACATCGCATGTGAGGAGGGGTTGGTTCCACGAAGTTCCGACAAAGGACTGAGCCGCCAGGTTGTACACTTCGTCCGGCTGCGACCGGCGCACCGCCCTATGGAGCGACGCGGAGTCTGTGAGGTCGCCCTCGATCAGGTTCACGTCATCGATCAGGTGCTCGATCCGCTCGGTGTTCGGGGTCGAGAGGCGCCGCACGAGGCCGTGCACCTCGTAGCCCTTGGAGAGCAGGAGCTCGGCCATGTAGGATCCATCTTGGCCGGTGAGGCCGGTAACGAGCGCGGATTTGGTGCGGGCCATGGAAGCGGCTCCCCAACCCCTTCATGAATAAAAAAAGTGGCAGGCCAGGCTCCAGCCCTCGCATAAACCTCGGACGATTCGCATATCAAGCGCCGCTGGGTACTCTCGGGACTGCAGTGGACGCGGGACACGGGCCGGGACATCCCGTCAACCGACCCGAAAGGATCATAGCCACCTCGTCCCAGGGTACGGTCTAGGGGTGCTCGTGCATCGGACCCTTCCCCCCGTGTCGGTCGGGGTCGTGCTTCTTTTCATCCTCGGAGCCGTGCCCGCACCGGCGGCCGCGTCCGTCCCGGGCGGGCCTCCTCGCGAGCCCTAGGCTGGCGCGGGCTCGCCGCCCTCCGGGCTGGGCGCGTGCGCCTCAAGCGCTCGTCCGACGACGTCCAGCAGCCGGTCCATCGAGAACGGCTTCACTAGCACGGCAAACGCTCCGCGCTGGGTCGCCTCGGCCCGGGACGCCTCGTCGGCCGTCGCGAAGATGATCGGGACGGCCGCGGCCCGGTCGGGCAGGGCCTGCAGCACGTCGAGTCCCGTGACAATGGGCATCCGGTGGTCGAGCAGGACGAGGTCCGGGAGCGGGGCCGGTTCGCCGAGGGCCTCAAGGGCGGCCTTGCCGTCGCGGGCGACGGTCACGACCGTGTGGCCAAAGAGTTCCAACATCTGCGTGTACAGCTCAATGATCGTGTCTTCGTCTTCCACGATCATGATTCGTGCCACGCTGCGCGCCCCTGGAATTATTCGGGCACCCATCATATGAAGTACGCGGTGCGGGCCACAGCGGCCGTGGGAACTGGCAGCGACGGTGCCCGCGGTCAGCGGACGACGCAGACCACGCAGGTGGCGACGGCCTGCAGCCCTTCGGCGACCGACCCCAGGTGCTCGCGCGAGGCGCCCTTGCGCCCGCGCGAGCCGACGAAGATCATGGCCGCACCGTGGTCTTCGGCGTACCCCGCAAGCGCCGGCCCGACCTCCTCCTCCCGCTCCCCCGCAAGGACGCGCGTCCGTGCCTTCAACCCCGCCTCCTTCACGCGCTTGGCCGCGGCGTGGACGGTGTCGGCTGCGTCGACCTCGAGTTCGGCGCTCAACTGGTCCATGCTCATGGGTCGGGGCCCACGCCGTGCAAACGCCGTGGGCACGACGACCATCACGAGTGCGAGTTCGGCCCCCAGCTGGCCCGCCTGGCGCATCGCTTCGGTAAGCGCCTTTTCGCTGGCTTCCGAGCCGTCAACGGCCACAACGAAGAGGGGGACTCCCTCACTTTCCTCGCCCATGCTCGGCCCACTCCCCCCCTCGGGCCGCCAGACGATAGCCTTTCGCCACGTCGTAGGGTCGTCCCAAGAAACGCCATATGCCCGGGCCTCCAAATACTGCGATGGCCTTTGGCCAGCCCGTGCGCCCCACCCGCTGCATCATCCCGGCCGCTGGCCTGGGGACGCGGTTCCTGCCGGCCACGAAGTCCATGCCCAAGGAGATGCTCCCCGCGCTCGACCGGCCGGTGATCCAGTACGTCGTCGAGGAAGCCGTCTCTGCCGGACTCACCGAAATCCTGATCGTTACGGGGCGGGGCAAACGCGCGATCGAGGACCACTTCGACCACTCGGCCGAACTCGAGCAGGTGCTTGCCGGGTCGGCCCACGCGGGACACCTCGACGCGCTCGTCGAGCTCTCGCAGAAAGTGTCCCTTCACTACGTCCGCCAGCGCCACCCGCGCGGGCTCGCCGACGCGGTACTGCAGGGGAGGCACTTCGTGAACGACGAACCCTTCGTCGTCCTGCTCGGAGACACCATCTTCACCGACCCCCCCCGCACATCGCCGCTGGCCGGCCGCTCGTGCACGCAGCAGCTCGTCGACGCGTTCGACGTGCTCGGCCACCCGGTGCTCAGCGTCGAACGCGTCCGGCGCGAGAAGATCAAGGACTACGGGATCGTCGACGTGTCGCGTGGCCGCGGCCCGCGCCTGCCCAAAGGCGCGTCGGCCCTTTCCGGGCGGCTGCACCGGGTCCGCGGCCTCGTCGAGAAACCGACTCCCGCAAGAGCCCCCTCCGACCTTGGCATCGTGGGTGCCTACGCCCTCACCCCCGACCTTTTCGGGGCGATCGAACGTACGCCGCCCGGCAAGAACGGGGAGGTCCAGCTCACGGACGCTATCCGTCGCCTCCTCGACCGGCGGCCCGTGTACGCCTTCGAGTTCGACGGCCGGCGGCTCGACATCGGGACGAAGCAGGACTGGCTGCGCGCCAACCTGATCCTTGCCATGGAGGAGGAGCCGTGGCGAGCGACCGTCGAGGAAGTGCTGCTCGCGGCCTCGGGGTCGGCGGCGGTGGCGCCGCGCGGGGGCCGCCGTTCTAGCCCGCGCCCCAAACGGGCGCGCAAACGCGTCTAGGTCGTCCCCCAAGAAGACGCCGGCGCGCGAAGACGCGGCGGATCCGCGCTGAGGGGCGCGCCGTCCAAGCGGGCGAGGCGTCTGTCGGGATCGTCCGCGAGGCCGAGGAGCCCGGTGCCGACCTCATCGTGATCGGCTCGCGTGGGCTCACGGGCATCCGGCGGGTCGTGCTGGGTCCCGTTGCCGAGCGCGTCGTCGAGCGCGCGCACTGCCCGGTTCTGGTTGTGCGCTGATCCCGGACACCGCCGAGATCGCCTCCGAAAGGCTCAATGATCGTGGCCGGGTTCGGCGCAATGCCCACCCGGTAGGAGCTGCCAGCCTGCGTATCGTTTTCGTCTCGTGGCCGATCGACCAGGCGGGCGGCCACCGTGTCATTACGAGCCAGGCGGAGGGACTTCGCGCGGCCGGCCACGACGTGACGATTTGCCTCATCGAAGGTGCGGGCCGCGACGGCGCCCGGACGGACATACCCGTTGTGAACATCGCCCGCCGGCCGAACCTCGACGGCACCGGCTCGGAGTGGACGTTCTGGCCAAGCGCCGCAAGGAGCGTGCTCCTCACGGCCTCGCGCGTCCCGCCGTGCGACGTGGTCATCGCGACGTGGTTCCCGACGGTGTACCTAGCGCACGAGGTGGCGAGGCGCACGGGGGCGGTGCCGGTCTGGCTGCTCCAGGACTTTCCCGAGATGTTCCGCTACCGGTTCACACGTCGCGCGATCCGCCGGGCGCCGAGCCTCGTCCGCGGGATCATCGCCGACGCGCAGTACCTCATCGAAGAATCGGTGCGTGTCCCCCCCCACGTGGTGGCGCGCACGGTTCCGCCCGCGCTCGACGAAGGCTTCTTCGCGGCGGCCGGCAGCCCGCAGGACCCGTGGCCCCACGGCGGTCCGCTCCGCATCCTGTGGTCCGGCACCCCCGCGCGGTACAAGGGCTTCCGGGAGTTTGTGGAGATGCTAAAGCTCCTGCGCTCCCGAGGGATCGAGGTGGAGGCCACGCTGCTTGCGCCCCCGTCGATCAAGGCCCTCGATTCCTTTGGGTGCCGCGTCCTCCAGGGCCTCACCGACGCGGAGGTCGTCCACGAGTTCCGGGCGACCGACCTCGTGGTCTCGACGGTCGTCCCCGAGGGCTTCGGCTACCCGCCGCTCGAGGCGATGGCGGTCGGCCGGCCCGCGGTCCTCGTCGATTCCGGAGGGTCGCGTGAGTACCACGCGCACGAGGAGAACGCGCTCGTGCTCCCCACCCGCGACCCGTCCGCCCTTGCCGACGCCGTGGGGCGGCTCGTGCACGAGCCCGACCTTGTCCCTCGCCTGGTCGAAGGCGGGCTCCGGACGGCCTCCGAGTTTCGGTGGCCCGTCATGCAAGAGCGCTTCCAAGCCGCACTCCAGGAAATCTTGGACGCCGCGTGAACCCCCGCTACCGCTCTTCCCGGGGTGGGAGCGGCTCTGACTCGATGAGTTCGCGGGTCCGCCGCCTGTTGAGTTCCCGGAACCACAGCAGGCCGAAGAGCGCGGCCGCGCCGGCCATGATGACGACAAGTGCGAGGAACGGGAGGCTCCCGGTCAACTCGACGGGCGAATCGGTGCCCACGGGCGGCGCGTCATAGGTCACGTTCAGCGTGGCCGATGTCGTTTGGCCAATGGAGTCGCGCACCGTGGCGGTGATCATGTTGGATCCCGGCTGCAGGATGACATTCGCCGTGAACACACCGCCCGAGCTCTGGTCGACGACGGCACCGTTCACGGTGAGCCCCGCGCCCGGTGTCGCCGTGCCATCCACGCGCAGCGACGCCGAGGTCACTGTGGCGTCGTCGACGGGTTGTGTGAACGTCACCGACGGGGGGGCTGGGAGCGGCGGGGGCAGGACCGTAACGACCCATGAGTGGGCCGACAGCGCGGTTGCGTTGAACGCGACGACGGAGACCACGAACCGCCCGGGCGTCGACGCCTCGTAGCTGAAGGAGTCCCCCGCCGCGCCAAGCAGCTCGCCGTCGAGACGCCAGTCCCAGGCGACGTCCGTCGGCGCAGTGCCCGCGAGCGCCGCGCCGAAGGCCTCGCTCTGGCCCACGGCGAGTTCCACGTCGCCGGCGGGCGAAAAGTCGACCTCAAGCATGTGGAGGACGGTCCCGGGCTCGGCCGTGACCTCGACGGTCCACGTCCACCCGCCCGACTCGTCGCCGCCCGACACGTCCACCGAGAGTGTGTGGACCCCCGGCGTGTCGGGGGCGGTGTATACGAAAATGGGGTCTGACCCCACAGGGGCTCCGTCGAGTGTCCACGTGACTGTCATCTGGATCCCGCTTGCGTTTGCGATGGCCACGTAGAAGAACTGCTCCAGCGTCACGGGCACCTCGACCTCGATGACCGCCGGGAAGTACTTCGCGACCCAGAATACGGGCTTGGGCACGACGCGTACGGCCCACGAGTGGTTCTCCCAGAATTGTCCATTGGTCACGCTCACGTTGACCGTGTGGTTGCCGATTGATCCTGCCAACGCGTCGAAACGCAGGCGGTCGGCAGTCACGCTCGAGGCTGACCCGTCCACTTCCCACGCGAACGTGATGGGAAGGCCCGGGGTCGTTGAAGCGACCGCCCGGAGCGCGAGCGACTCCCCCTCCTCAACGAGCACGGCGTCGCTGTCGGGGGCAAAGTAGACCCGGAGGAGGTCCGGGAACGTGAGCTGCACGTCGAGGAAATCGATCCGCACGGAACCTGCGCTGGAGGCGTCCACCCACAGCTCGAACGGCACGGGGATGTACGGCAGGTCGCCCGAAAACGGGGCGATCCGGTCGTTGAAGTAGGCCGGGTCAAGCGTGACGGTCGTCGCGCCCACGAGTTCGCCCGCAACCTGGCCCATGGTCGAGCCATCAGCTCCCCGGAGAACGATGTCGTTGGGCGCAGAGTCCACGCCGAGGTCGCCGGTCACGGACCGGACGATGGGCGAGGCGTCACTCGTCCCGGCTAGCGCGAGGCGGTAGCGGAACACGGTCCCGGGCGACGGGAAGTCGACCCGGCCGCCGGAGGTCGCCGGGATCCACGTCGAGCCGTCGTCGTTGGACACGGAGAGCTGGAGGGTGGTCCCGGAGGGCACGGTATTGTCAAGCACGAGGGTCGCGTTCGCGATCGGGTAGGGTTGAGCCAGAGGGGCCGACGTGAACGTGCCGGCGTTCACGTAGCGGTCATAATCGAGACGCGCGCCCTCGACCGTGGGGGTGGCTGCGGGCGACGCCGTGCCCAGGGCGAGGCTGTAGCGCAACCACCGTTTGGGAGCGAGGAGGATTGAGGAATCGGGGTTCGCGACGGACTCCGTGCTGAAGTACGAGCCGTTGACCGACGACGTGGCAACTGAGGCCTGCAACGACGTCGCGGGCGGGTTCGTTCCCGCCACGCTGTGGGACAGGAGAGCGTGCGGCACTTCCCCGGCGAGGTCCCAGTACTGAGTGAGGGATCCGCTGGACGCCCGGTGGGGGTCGGCCCGTCCCTGACTGTAGTATCCCGTGTTCGGACGGCCCGAGAAGAGGATGTGCGCGTTCCCCGTGAGCGGTTCCGTGTAGCGGGTGGCCAGTTCAGCGGTGATGCTGTCCCAGTTGCCGTCCCCGTTGGTGATGATGGGGTTATTGTTCGGGTGTGTCCACGTGATCTTGTCGGTGGAGTACGAGACGCACGTGTCCATGTCATTCGCGCCGGAGCCGCACGTCCAATACATGTAGTACAGACCGTTGTCGAAAACCACGTGCGCGGCCACCATGTCGTAGCTTCCGGCCGATATCGCTGAACGGTCTATCACGGGGTTCCCCGTGTACTTCGTCCAACTGAAACCGTCCGACGAAGTCGCGTACCCGATGTTCTTGCGGGCGTCTGTCGTGGTGCGCCCGCCGAAGAAGAGCGAATAGGTGGAGCCGACCTTCACGACCACCGGCCAGCCCACATTGTAGTTGTCCCACCCGGACGACGACTGGGTCAAGACGGGGTTGGACGCGTGTTTGGTCCAGGTGATCCCGTCGGCGGAGGTAGCAAACCCGATGTCGAACTGGTCAACGGTGACGGCACCCATGTACCACATAGCAAAGGTGCCGTTGGCCTCCCGGATGACTGAGGGGATCCCCAGGTAGCCCCTGTCCCACGTGGAGGCGGTCGAATTGAGTAGCGGTTGCGCGTCGATGATCCACGTCTGGCCCCCATTGCCTGAAACCATCCGGCCGATGTGCATGCGGCCTGACGAGTCGATCCCCGAAACGTACATCCAGATGTCGGTACCCACATTGACCGCGCTGCCGGTTAGGATTCCGTTGTGGTGCCACGTGCCCGAGGCAGGCACGATGACGGGGTTCCCGGAGAATTCCGTCCAATTGAGGAAGCTCTCCCGGAGTTGGAGGCCGACCCCCGTGGGCTGGAGCCGGTCGATCAGGAGGCCCGGCGCCGTTTCCGCTGACATGAAGTTGGACGACATGACAAACCCGGACCCCAGGTTGAGGATGACCGGGCTCTCGTTCACGGTGGGCGCGGTAAGGCTCGCACGGATCCGGATGTCGGAGACGGTCGCCGCGTTGACCGTAATGAGCGCCCCGGGCGCGAGGTTGGCCTGGAGCAGGGAGCCCCCCGCGTCGACAACGCTGAAGATGATGGAGGACCCGGCGGGGGCCCTGAAGTTCGCGACGAGACGACCAAAGGAGATCCCGTTGCTGGCGATGAGCGGCGTTTCATAGGTCCCGGTGGCACCCGTGAGGACCACCGTCTCCGCCGCGTAGGCCGTCCCCGAGAACAGGCCGAAGGCCATGGCTGACCCGGAGAACTCCGTAGAACCGTCGAGCAGACGGAGCGAGAGGCCGGGCAGGGCAAGGGAGACACCCGCGTCGGGCGTCCCGTCGGGGAAACCCGTGAAGTAGTCATCCGCGAAGCCGGCGTCGATGTCGAACGGCGCACCGGTGAGCCCCACGCGGGCGGAGGTTACCGTCGCGTTCGAGAGGATCGTAAAGCGCCCCGCGAATGTCGACTCGGGAGGGTAGGTGAGGTTCGCAAACGAGCCGCTCGTCCCGTCCTCGAACGTGTCGACGGAGCCCGGGTAGGCGGAAGCTGGCCCGGGGAGAGCCGACAGTACCATCAGTAGAACCGTTCCGACCGCCATCGATCTTCCGTACCTGAGAGAGGACCCGGACATGCAGACACACCGTCAGCCCGAACGAACAGACTGTTAGATCTATCTTTTGGATGGCCGCAGACCAGGTCGTTCGAGTTTCGAGGTCATGGCCCTTTGGAGGAAGCCCCGGCGCGGGGCCACGTTTATCCGCGCCCGGGCCGCTCGCGGTTGCCCCACTAAGGTGCCGCCCATGCAACGAGCACCGCTTGTCACCGTCGTCGGCTCCTCCTTCGTCGGCCTCACCACAGCCCTCGCGCTCGCCCAGAACGGAATCCGCTGCCGCCTGCTCGACACAGACGCCGCCAAGGTCGAGACGGTACTCGCGGGCCGCGCGCCTTTCGAGGAGCCCGGTGTCCACGCGGCGCTGCGCGGCCACCTGAAGTCGGGGCGCATCACCGCGACGGCCTCGGTCGAGGACGGCTACCGAGGCGCGACCCATGTCATGATCTGTGTGGGGACGCCGACCGCGGCGGACGGGTCGCAGGACCTGCGGTCCGTCAAGGCGGCCGCCCGCTCGGTCGGCGAGGAGGTGCACCGGCGCAAGCGCGGCGACTGGCTGACGGTCGTGGTCAAGTCCACGGTGGTGCCGGGCACGACAGTCGGGCTCGTGCGCGAGGAGGTCGAGAAGGCCTCCGGCCGCAAAGCGGGCCGCGACTTTGGCCTCGCGTCCAACCCGGAGTTCCTGAAGGAAGGGACAGCGCTCAAGGACGCGCTCAGCCCCGACCGTGTCGTCGTCGGGGGGCTCGACAAACGGTCGACCGATGAGACCCTGCGGCTCTTCACGTGGTCGAAGGCGCCGGTCGTGCGCACCGACCCCACGACAGCGGAGACCGTGAAGTACGCGGCCAACTCCTTCCTCGCGTCGAAGGTCTCCCTCGCCAATGAGTTCGCCAACTACTGCGCGGAAGTCGGGGTGGACTGGTACACGGTCGCCGACGCCATCGGGCACGACGACCGGATCGGCCGCAAGTTCCTCAACGCGGGCGTGGGGTTCGGCGGCTCCTGCTTCCCGAAGGACCTGAAGGCGATCACCACGGCCGCGCGGGGCGCCGGGCGGCCGCTCGAGATCGTGCAGGCGGCGCTCGACATCAACGGTCGCCAGCCAAGCGAGGTCACGCGCGTGCTGATCCGGGAACTCGGGGGGCTCGAGCGCAAGCGGATCGCGGTGCTCGGCCTGGCGTTCAAGCCGGGGACGGACGACGTGCGGGAGAGCCGCGCGCTCCTCATCGTCGCCGAGGTGCTCGAGGGCGGCGCGGAGGTCGTGGGCTACGACCCGCTCGTCAAGGGGCAGTTTGCAAAGGCGCTCGCGCTCCAGCACCGGGTGAACTTCAAGCGCGTGGACCGGATCGAGGACGCCCTGGAGGGCGTCGACGCCGTCATCATCCAAACGGAGGCCGACGAGTTCCGGGCGCTAAGGCCCGCGGCGGTCAAGCGGCGTGCGCGCCGCGCGCTCGTGCTCGACGGGCGGCGAGTGCTCGACCCGCAGGCGTTCGCGCGCGCCGGGGTCGACTATTGGGGCGTGGGCATCGGGATGGTGAGGGCGAGGCCCGCGCGGGGCAAGAAGTAGCAACCGGGCCGGCTACCGGCGCGCTTTCGTCTCGGCCGGCGAGGCCGGGGCGAGTTTCTCCTGGCGCCCCTCGAAGTAGGGCGCCGAGCCCCAGTGGTGCGGGTCGCACAGGTAAAGGCTACGCCGGTCGTCGGGGCAGAAAGGCGTCTTCGGTGGTGCGCACAGGGCGGTGGGTCGGCGTCCACGCATAGCCGGTCACGGCACTCAACCGCCCGACGACCCGCATGGGGCCTTAACAGCCTTTTGGTGGCGCGCGCGCGGAGCCAGCGGGGCCGGTCGGTTCTTGCAACGTCGTGTACGCTCCGACTGTAGTTTGACAATGCTCAAATAGAACGACGTCCCCTAAACCTCCGATCACAATGTGGCGTGGCCTACCGCAATCGTATGCTGAGGCGCGCGCGCTCCACATGGCGCGAGAGGAGGCCCCCGGGTCCCGGGCGGTGGTCCAGGGGGCCGAGCTCTCGGGGATCGACTGGATCGTTCGCCTGTGGCTGTTTGCCTCCGCCAACGACGAGAGCCCCCGGGAGGCGCACGTGCGCCTCCGCGGGACAGACGGTGAGCCACTTGGCTTTGAAGTCCAGGTGTGAGCCGCTCGCGCGGCTGCCGGGACGGGGGCACAGCCCTTAAGGTCTCCAATTCGCACGCAAGGCGCACCTATGCCGGAGGGCGCCGCCGTGGACCCCAACCCGCCTGCAAAGCCCAAGCCAGGCGCGGCCCCTGACGACGCGGCGCAGCCCGTCCACCGGCCACAGCCAACCTCGCCGCCACCTGGCTATGCGCCGCAGCCGCGGTATGTTCCTCCCGCCGGCACCATGGCGCCGCCAGCCTCCGCACTGGTGGCCGCGTACCCGCCGCGCCCCGGCACCTCCTACCCGCCGTACCCCGGCACGCCGTACCCGCAGGGGACGCCCGCTGCCTTTCGCCCCCCGCCCGCCAACCGCGCGTGGCCGGCACAGTCGGCCGCCGGTCGGCTGCGGATGGCGGCCATGCTTGGCATCGCGGCCTTCGGCCTGGCGGCGCTGCTGCGAGTCGTCGAGGCCACCACGGGCGTCTCGGACATCCCCGGCTCCCACGCGTTCTCGGCCGGGAGGGTCGAGATGGCCAGCACGCTTGTGCGCGGCGCGGAGCTCGTGCTCGTCGCATTTGCGCTCGTCGCGGGGGCCGCGGCACTCCCGCAGCTGCGCGAGAGCGGGCGGCTCCTTGGCGAGCCTGCGGGCGACACGCTCCGGCGCGGCTCCACGCTGCTTGCCGGCGCCGGGGCGATCACGACGCTTGGAAGCGTCGGCGCGTGGATCTACTTCAGCACAACCCAGCAGTCCCTCCCGGGGATGGGTGTCGGGACCGACCCCGGGCTCAACCGGCTGTTCGAGCAGTACAGGCTGGCACTGGTGGCCTCGGCCGCGGCGGGCGCGGTGGGTGCCTTCGTCTTCGTCGGCGGGCTCGAGCGCATACTCGGCCGGCTCCTCACGGGTGACGGGCGTAGGGACTTCACGCGGTTCGCCCGCGTGTTCACGCTCGCCGCGGCGGCAAACGCAGCCCTCGTCATCCTGCTCTTCTTCGCCGTCCACGCGCCCACAACCCTGGCCGGGCCTCCTGCGCAGGCGTGGTTCCAGGGGCTGCTGGTGCTCGGCCCGGCGATGGCCGCAACCTCCCTCGTCTCCCTCTACCGGGTGCTCGGCCGGGTCGGGGCACGGGCCAAGGAGATCTCCAAACGCTCCCCCGCGCGCAAAGAATAAGCACCGCGCGAGGCTTGGGTTGGGCCGACCCCCTATGCCGCGCCGCAAGTATGGCCGCCTTCGCAAACCCGTAGGACCGCCGCCGACGAAGGAGGAGTGCCCGCGCTGCCAGTTGGGGCGGTGGTGCCCGGTGCACAAGTAGGGCCTCACTTCTTGGGCTCTTGGGGCGGCAACTGCACGATGACGTCCGGTCCCGTGGCTGGCGCGCCCAACTCCGACCACATCGTGCCCCCTGCGGGCGCCAGCGCAGGCGCCGCAGCGTCCTTGTTCGGGTCGACGACCGCCGCACCCACGCTGGGAGGCGGGGGTTGGACGGCGAGCGCCCCCGGCGGTGCGACAGCGCTCCCGGCTTCCTTGATCCCACGGACGTCGTCCGGTGCCAGCAGCACCGCGCCGTTGCGCAGGAGCGAGAGCCGGATCGCCACGATCGCGAGCATCGAGAAACCGATGATCGCCCAAAAGGGGACGACAAGCAGCTTGACGACCATGGCCACGGCGAGCGAGGTAAACGCCTGCTCGATCCCTTCGCCCCCGGTGGCAAACGCCTGCTCGACGGCGCCAAAGAGGGACTCAATGCTCCCGAGGAAGATGACGACGCCCACGAGCGCCAGGACCGAGAAGATGAGGAAACCGACGCCGCCGGCCCGGAGCCCCGTGGTGCGCTTGAAGCCGGCGCCAGCCAGGAGGATCCCCACGGCTGCGGGAATCAACAGCACGGTCGCCAACATCCACATCCCCGTCACCGTCGGGTAGGTGTCGATCATCTGCTGGACCGGCGCGGGGATGATGTTGCCCGACCCGATTCCGTCGGCGTCAAAGAGCGACTGGATCCCCGTCCAGTCGCCCGTCGGGCTGCCCGTGAGCGCCGACCGCCACGCGGTCGTGAGGCCAACCCACCCGAAGAAACAGACCGCGGCAAGGAGCGCACCCACGGGGATGAGGCGGCTCTTGGGGGCCATCGACCCGTCAAACCGGATGCGGATCTGGATGCCCCGGCTGCCTAAGCCAAGGAGCGCCATGCCGGCTCCGAGCAACGCGAACCCCAAGATGTCGAGGGTCGTGGCGAAGGAGAGGCTAGAGAGGAAGTCCCCCGCCACGGAGAAGACCCCCGAGACGGTCTGGTTTGCCGACGACGGGTCGGTCGGCGAGGCGCTGTCGAGCCCGCCGCCCATCGCGAGCGAAGTGGTCGAGGTGAACACGAGCGCGTTCTCGGCGACTAGGAGCAGGGACGCCACCAGGACGATGACGGCGCCGGCGCGGAAGAGGGGGGAGACGCGGACGACCTCGCGCCCCATGCGCGACGCGAGCGAGGCAACGTCCGCGGGG
>CBEUCC010000055.1:0-15846 GCA_965541515.1 uncultured Thermoplasmata archaeon | reverse complement strand
GCCGGCCCGGAGCCGGCCGAGTCGGCTGCGGGCGAGGGGAAGCGGTGCCCCGCGTGCGGGGAGCTGGTCCCCCGCGTGGCGGTGCGCTGTTTCCGGTGCGGCTCACCGATTCGCTAGCGGCCCCCCCCGGCGCCCAGGGGGCGCACAACGGGCGAGCCTTTTTGTGAGTGCTTGCGGGTGTGGGGCGGGGAAACGCCCGCGGGGTGGAACGGTGGTACCTAGGAAGGGCAAGCCGCGCAAGGTCATCATCATGGGCGCGGCCGGCCGTGATTTCCACAACTTCAACACTGTATACCGGGGCCGGGACGACACGCGGGTCGTGGCGTTTACCGCGACGCAGATCCCCAACATCGAGGGCCGGCGGTACCCCGCCTCGCTTGCCGGCCCGCTGTACGGCGACGGCATCCCGATCCACCACGAGGACGAGCTTGGCGACCTCGTCGCCAAGCACGCGGTGGACGACGTGGTCTTCTCCTACAGCGATGTCTCGCACGAGGACGTGATGCACAAGGCCTCCCGCGCGATTGCGGCGGGGGCCAACTTCATGCTGCTTGGCCCCGTGGCCACCGAGATCCGGTCGAGAAAGCCGGTGGTGGCCATCTGCGCCGTGCGCACCGGGTGCGGGAAGAGCCAGACGACCCGAGCGATCGTCCGTGTCCTTCGCGCGGCGGGCAAGCGTGTGGTGGCGATCCGCCACCCCATGCCCTACGGGGACCTGGCGGCGCAGGCCGTCCAGCGGTTTGCGGCGCTCGAGGACCTCGAGCGGGAGAAATGCACGATCGAGGAGAGGGAGGAGTACGAGCCCCACATCGACACGGGGGCTGTTGTGTACGCGGGCGTGGACTACCAGGCGATCCTGGCCCGCGCGGAAAAGGAAGCTGACGTGATCGTGTGGGACGGGGGGAACAACGACATGCCGTTCTACAAGCCCGACCTCCACATCGTGATTGCGGACGCGCTGCGCCCGGGCCACGAACTCACGTTCCACCCGGGGGAGGCGAACCTGCGTCGGGCGGACGTGGTAATCATCAACAAGGTGGCGCAGGGGGCGCCGGGTTCAGTCGACCAGATCCGCCGGAACATACAGGAGGCCAACCCCCGTGCGCTCGTCCTGACCTCGACATCCCCCGCGCGCGTCGTCGGCGGGACGCGCCAGCTCGAGGGCAAGCGCATCATTGTGGTGGAGGACGGGCCGACGACGACCCACGGGGGGATGGGGTACGGGGCCGGGTACGTGGCGGTCGAGAACATCAACGGGGTCGAGATCGTGGACCCGCGCCCTCACGCGGTGGGCTCGATCAAGCGCACGTACGAGAAATACGCGCAGACGCAGAATGTGCTCCCCGCGATGGGCTATTCCGACGAGCAGATCCGGGAACTCGAGGAGACGATCAACGCGTCGGGGGCCGACGCGGTGGTCGTGGGCACGCCGATCGACCTGAAGCGGGTCTTGAAGGTGCAGATGCCGCTCGTCCGGGTGCGGTACGACTGCCCGCCGGACCTGGTGGAGCGGCTCAAGGGACTGCTCGCGGGGGTCCCGGGCCTGGGCGGGCCCGCGTAGCGCGCGGGTCACGGACGCCGGCGCCGGCGGTCCGACAATCCGTGAGGGTCGAAGATGCGCCCGGCAAAGATGCCAACGGCAAACGCGACGGCGGCCGTGAGGGCGTACGGGATCCACCCGAGGTCGAACCCGGCCGCCTCGCCGGTGCCCTCGATGGTCACGGAGAACGTCGCGACGCTCGAGTCGCCCGTGCCGTCGGTCGCGGTGGCGCTGATGGTGTGGCTCCCGCGTGCGAGGCTCCCCCACTGCATGGTCTCGCCGTGGGAGGTGAGCGTCCCGTCAACGCGCCATTCGATGCTCACCGGGGTCCCCGAGGGGTCGGCGGCAAACGCGCGCCACTCCTCGGAGACCCCCGGCCGCACCGTGGCCGGCCCCTGGATGTAGATGGTAGGCGGGACGTTGAGCACTTCCAGCGTGTAGGCGGGCGCCGAAGTCGCGCCCGCGGGGTCGCGAGCCCGGGCCTCGATCGTGTGCGTGCCGGCAAGCGCCTTCCAGTAGAACTCGTGGCCGTGTTGGGCGATGCGGCCGTCCACCCGCCAGGTCACGTTGATCTTCGCGAAGTCCGCGGTCTCCCACGGGGCAAGCACGACCTCGAAGTGGACGACGGCGCCCTCGAAGTACGAATCCGGGGGCGTCACAAGCACGCCGTCGAGCGGCGGCCGGTTAATCACGTGCAGCGTCCCGCGCAGTTGCTCGAACTGGCCGTCGTCGTCGATCACGAGTGCCTCGACGCAGAAGTCCCCGGGCTGCGCCTGGAGCAAGGTGTAGGCAAGCCCACTTCCAAGCGGGTGCCCGCAGATGTGCCAGCTTACTGTGATCGGGTCGAACGATTCCCCGGTGTGCTGGACTACCGTGAGGGTGGCCCGCTCGCCTTCCCGGACGTTTGAGGGGATCGTCAACTCCACGTCGGGCGCGACCGCGGTGACCCGGATGTAGTGGTCCCTGTACACGACAGCGCCGTCGAGGTCGCGCGCCGTGAAGTTGATTACGTAGACGCCCTGGCGCTTGGGGACCCAGTTCATGATGGGGCCCTCGACGATGCCGTCGGGGGTGCGCCAGACCAGGGTGACCTCGTCCTGCGAGCCGTTGTCGTGGACGTCGGCATAGAAGCTGGCCACGGAACCCTCGGGGACCACTGAGGGCGCGGTAAGTTCCACCTGCGGCTCGCCGTTGATCACGGGCACGTTGTACACGCACGACCCGAAGCCGCCGTCCTCGTCGCGCAGGTCGACCCGCACGAGGAATGGCTGGCCCCGGGGGGGGGTGTACCACGCGACCGTGCCGTTGACCGTCATGTTCTCGGGTCCGCTCCACGTGTAGTGGAGGACGTCGAACCTCCCCCGGTCCTGCCCGACGACGCGGACCGACCGGTTCTTGCCTTCGTCGAAAGGAACGTCAACCTCGAACGAGCAGGTCGGCGCGGCGTTGACCACGGAAAACGAGTGGCTCGCTTGGACGGCGAACTCGCCGTCGACCACCTGGACGCGCCAGGTCTGCGGGCCCTGGTTGTTCAAGGTGAAGTTCACCTGGTGCCTGTTGCGATGCGAGTTGAAGCTCCCAACCATCGACGTGTCGAACCCCCATGTGACCCGGTCGTTGTCGGGGTCCAAGATGGTGACGGTGATGTTCACCTGGTCGCCTTCGACGGCCCCCGACGGCCCCGTGAGGGAGACGATGGGCGGGCGGTTCCGGGGCCGGCCGAGGAACCCGAAGACGTCCCCCTTGCTGAGCTCGAAACCTAGGGTGAGGGGGCAGCCCGCGAAGAAGTCGTCCTTCCCGTCGCGGTTGAAGTCGGTGGTGGTCAGCGCGCGGCCGAGCAGACAGAAGTGGTGCGGCCCGTTCACCCACCCCGTCGCGTTACGGATAGGGACGGGGTCCGTCCCGATTTCGCGCCCGTAGAAGAGGTACACCACGCCCGGGGCCGTGAGCGCGTAGGCGGGCGCGTGGTGGGCGCCGACCGCCAGGTCCGTCCACCCGTCGCCGTCGAAGTCACCGGTCGAGAGCGTGTAGTTCCCGCCGTCGGCCTCCCACCCGCTGTACAGCAGCCCGTGGGCGTCCCACCCGAAGAGCGTGCGGCAGCAGGCCCAACCGCCCGTACGGTAGAGGAAGACGCCACCCCCCGTGGAGGCGTTGGTCGTGTTGTAGTCGGCAGAGACCATGAGGGTCGGCAGGCCGCCGAGCATGAAGTCCTGGGCAAACGCCAGGGAACCGCCCAACCCGGAGATGTTGAGCGTGCCGCGGATCACCACGTCGGCCGAAGAGGCGCCCACAGTGGATCCGACGAGCGCGTAGGGGTCGAGGAAAACGAAGACCGCACCCACGGGGTCGCCGGCCGCGTTGGGGTACCGGTCAGAGCCGACCGCCAAGTCCAGGCGGAGGTCGCCGTCGAGGTCGACGGCGCCAAGCAGGGCGGGCGGCTGGTCGCTCGGAGCGGTCACGCCATCGATCTCGAGGATGGCGTCCCCGAGACCGAGCTCGGCGGGCCACGTGTCGCGCCCGTGGTAGAGGTACAGGGAACCGAGGGAACCGGCTGGCCCGCCGAGGTGGCCGGCCCCGACCCAGAAGTCGTCCCGGCCGTCCCCGTCCAGGTCGCCCGCCGCCGCCACCGCGGTGCCGAGCGTCGCGTTGGCTTCGTCCGTGAGAAAGTGCGTGGCGGCCTGGTAGTAACCGAGCGTCACAAAGGCGCCGACCGAGTCGCCGCGCCCCAGGAAGAGCCACGCGCTGCCGGCCAGGCGCTCGGTCCCGGGCCCGACGAGGGCGGGCGCGCCGATGACCAGGTCGTCGTACCCGTCGTTGTTCACGTCCCCAACGAACGCGGCGCTCTGGCCGAAGTCGCCGCCCGGACCCAGCAAGAGGACCTCGGGCCGGTTGGCTTCGAGCCCCCGGGAGACCCGCATGGGTCGGCCGAGCCAAATCCCGCAGCTGTTGTTGACGGAGGAGCACATAACGACATCGCCGTAGCCGTCGCGGTTCCAGTCCCCCGAGCCGAGCGCGGACGGGAGCTGGTTGGCAAGCGACCCGCCTACGTGGAAATCGGCATCGAGGGTGTACGTGTTCTTCTGGAGGCTTATGGCCGAGGCCATGCCCGCCAGCGCGATCACGCCGACGACCCCGACGAGCGGAGCGAGCACAAGCATGCGTTTGCGATAGGGGGAGCCCCCCCGCGTCCCCTGCACGGAGGTAACAGCTTTGGAGGAGGGGGCATAAGGGTTGCCATACTGTCCGCCGGGCTGTCCAGACCCAAAGCATTGCGGACGGGCGTGGCCAGGCTCACTTCAGCACGCTGGTGCGCTCGCGCATGAGCTTCTTGCGCGCTTCCTCCCACTCCTTGTCGGCCTGCTGCGACTGCGACCGGCGCTGCTCGACCTGCTTGATCAGGTCCTCGGCCTCGCGGACATACGGGCTCTCGGGGTCGGCCTTTACTGCCGTCTGCGCGTGGTAGAAGGCGTACGTGAGGTTCCCTGAAGCGAGGTAGGCGCGCCCGCGCGCCAGGTTCTTCTGGACGGTGTAGTGGCGTTCGAAGCACGGCTGGCAAAGCGGGAAGTCGAACGTGTACTCGTAGCGGTAGATGTTGCCCGACGGCTCGCCCGCGGAGAACTTGCCACACGACCCACACGCGACCCGTCCGCACGAGGTGCAAACGAGCACCGGGTTGGAGGGCGTCACGCGCCGCCCGCAGGTGGGGCATAGCGAAGCGCCGCTCGCGTCGTGGGCCAGCGCACGGTGGGCCGCCTCCTCCTGGAGCCGGTCGGGCGGCGGGCGCTTCCCGATCGTCCCCTCCTCCTCGTCGCCGGGCACGATCTCCGACTCGTCCTCCTGGGAGTCCTCGTCCCCCCAGCGTCGCGCGACGGGCCGCGCATGGGGTCGCATCACATTGCGGGGGGCGGGCATCGCGCGGCTCGCGGCGGCCTGGACCTCCGGGTGCGGCTCGGCGGCCGCCCGTGCCGGCGCCCCACGCCGGACTGCACGGGCCGGGACCTGGACGGACGCGGGCGCATCGGCCTGGAAGGAGGCCTCGAGGTCTGCAAGCGCGCGGTCGAACGCTGCGGCGTGGGAGCCCCCCTCGCCCCCGGCACCGCGCTGTTGCTCCGGCACCTTTGACGGGCCTTCCAGATCGCGGAGGTCGGAGCCATCCCGGCGGTGTTCGAGGTACCGCTCGACTTTGCGGCGCGGCTTGCTCGACTTGACGCGCGCGCCTTCCTTGAGGGAGGCGCGGTAGGGGGCGCGCGACTGCGCGACATTCCCCATCCCGCGTGGCCGGCCGACGAGCATCCAGGCGGGCGCGTTGGGGGCAGGCGCCCCCGCACGCTCGATGCGCATCTCGGGGACGCGCGCGCGCGGCAGGAAACCGGGGTTGTAATAGCGGTCCCACTCGGAGACGTAGAACTCGCGCGGCGCGTGGCGGCGCTCCACGGGCTCCGGCGCTTCCATCGAACGGGTGCGGCGGCCCCAGGGCTCGAGGTCCGGCTTGCCGGCCCGCGAGCGGGGCGCGGCGGAAGGCGCGGCGGAAGGCGCGGCCGAGGGCGCGGGCGCGGCCGGCGCCTGCTCCACGACCTCGTCATCGGGCGCCGAGCGGGCCCGCTTGGCCGGCGGGTCGGGCGCGGCGACGGGCGGCTCCGGCTGGGAAACTCCGGGCGGCTTGGCCACATCGGGCTCCACTGTGACGGTGGGCGCCAGCCGGGCGACGAGTGCGGACTGCGTGGCCGAGACGCGGGGCGCGGGCACCAAGTCGGCCTTGGCCACGGGCCTAACCACCCCTTTCGTCGGCCTGAGCGGCGGCCCCCCGTGCTCGTGCTCGACGTCCATCGTCACCGTGCGGCGGCGCCTTGGGTAGTGCGACTTGCGTGACACCTCGACCCCGCCGAGGTCCTCACCGTCGGCGATGGCCGCGCGCCCTTTCGCGCGGCGCTCGACGGCCGCCGAAAGGTAATCAGTGGCGCGCGGCTGCACATGAGAAGGCGATTCGTCGGGTTCGTCCGCCAGGCACTTCGCCCCCTTCAGGGGTTGGCGCGCGCCGCGCGGTGCGTGCACCCTGTCCCGCTTCACAAGGGGGTAGGGCGGTAGATAAAGGGCACGCCGCGTGGCCGCTCCACCGTGTGGCGCCCTCACCACTCGGGTGCGCGCGACGGGTCGGCGGGCGCGCCTGACCGGTCCACCGACGGCTCGGCGTCGCGCGACTCTAGGTGGACCCGGATCTCGCGGGCCGGGTCGTCCGCGCGGCGCAGCCCGACGATCCGGTCGGAAAACTGCGCGGCGCGGTAGTCGAGCACAGCCACGCCGCCGACATCGTCGGGCCCGCGGATGACGCGCCCCACGGCCTGGAGGAGCCGCCGGGAGGTCGGCACCTCCACGGCGAACTCCCACCCGCGGCCGAACTTCCGCTCGAAGTATTCGACGAGTGATTTCGTCCGCGCATTGGGCTTGGGGTAGGGGATGCCGGGCACGATGACCACCTCGAGCGACGTTTCGGGGAAGTCGATCCCTTCGGACAGCCGGCCGCCAATCACGGCCAGCAGCACCTTGGCAAACGGGGGGCGGCGCCGCGCCGACTCGGGGGGCTCCTTGAACCGCGAGAGGAGCGTCATGATCTGCTCTTGGTCCATCCCCGCCTCCTCCACAAACGTGAGGCGGTGGCGCTCAAATAGCGGTGCGGACCAGGCCGCGAAGGAGGCGAGCGCGCGGTGCGAGGGGAAAAACACGGCGGTGTTCCGCTCGTTCTCGCGAACGACGGACACGACCTCCTCGTGGAGGCGGCGCTCCATCGTTGGATCCACGCGCATCGCCTCGTGCCGCGAGGTCACGTGGGGCGAGTACACCACCAGGCGGTTCTCCGGCGGAAACGGCGAGGCGACCTCGAGGAGCTCGGTGTCGCGGGGGAGCGCGACCATGTCGCGGTAGGCCGCAAGCGGCCGCATGGTCCCTGACATGTGGATGGAGGCGGCCGCGTCAAGGACGGGCGCGCATGACAGCGCAGGGTCGAGGCAGTAGAGCTCGAGCGCGGGCCGTCGGGCGCGGTGTTGCCAACTGTCCGGCGTCGAGACGAGCTTGGCGTGCGTGTCCAACTCGTTCTGGAAGTACGCGCCAATGAAGGCGCCCACGGCGCGCAGGTACGAGCGCGGCACCTTCCGCTCATGCTGGCGCTGGCTTCGGACCTGCTCGCCGAAGACCTCGAGGGTCTTGGCCATGGTGAGCAGCCGCGTGGAGGTGGTGGTGAAGGCGCCCATGAGTTCGGCCTCAAAAGCGCCGGGCGGCACGAGGCCGTCGTCGTCGATGATGTAGGACTCTGCCATCGCGCAAAGGGCCTGCCGGATCCGGTCGACCGCTTCCGATGCCGGCAACCCCGGCAGCACCTCCGGGTCGCCGATGACGCCACACTCGCTCCGGGCCTGGTCGAGCGTCTGGCAGGAGAGCCGCATCGAGGCGATCTCGCGTGCGTAGTCCGGGACGTTGTGGGCCTCGTCCACGATGAGGACGAGGTCGCTGATCGAAACGCCCATCCACTCGAGCAGGCGGCGGCGGATGAACGGGTGGAAGAAGTACACATAGGGGGCGCAGACGACTTCCGCGTCCTTGAGCAGGAGCTTGTTGGCTTCGTAGGAGCAGAGCTCGCGCTCGCGCGACCACTCCGACAGCTCCTCGAAGGTGGGCAACTCCGCGCGCGCGTGGGCCTCGAGCTGCGGTTTCGGGTAGTTCATCAGCGACCGGTAGAACCGGCAGTCGCCGGTCTGGGGGCCCGTCGAGACGGTGCGCCGCTTCCGGTCGCTGCACAGGCGTGAGTGCTCCTCGGTGTCGCAGGCGGCAAGTTCGGCGTCCTCGTCGGCCAGGAAGCACGACCGGACGCGGCCTTGGAGGGCGACGGCAAACGTGGGCCGGGACTTGCTGATCTGGCGCAGCTCGACCATCACCTGGCGCTGCTGCGAGTTCGTGCGCGTGAGGTAGAGCACGCGGCGCAGCCGGCGGTCGTTCAGCGAATCGATGCCGTCGACGACCCCTGCGAGCACCGCGGCGGTCTTGCCGGTCCCGGTGGGGGCCTCCAGGACTAGGTGGGTGTGCGAGGCCACGGCGAGCGCCGAGAGCTCAAGGATGGCATCCTGGCCTGGGCGCGGCGGGTAGGGGAAGCTGGACATGGGGAGACGTGGGACGGACGGTTGCGGCCTTTATGAAGGGAAGCGGGGGGTGAGTGAAAGTGCGGCGGCGGGCCGCGGGCGGCCCGTAGCGGCCGGTCCGGTGGTCTGTCCGAGAATCGCGGCGCGGAATGCACCGTCGAAGGTCGGGGGCTCGCTCCCATGGGGGCGGGCCCACGATGCCGACCGCAATGCCCAAATAGTTTCGTGTGGAGCGGGGCCGCTATGGCAATCAAGAACGTCTGGGTGGGCGCAGCGGTGACGGTGGCGCTGGCGGCGCTGGCGCTTGCAGTGGGTACGGCACAAGCGGCGACGATTCACGTGGAGATGAAGAGCTCCGCGTTCGACGCGAAGGACATCACGATCGAAGTCGGCGACACGGTCGTCTGGACCAACAACGACTCGAAGCTCCACGATGTGACATTCGAGGCCGGGTTCGACAGCGGCGGCCCGGGCTCGATGGAGGCCGACGACACCTTCAGCCACACGTTCGATGATGCGGGCGAATTCCTCTACAACTGCACGATACACTCGACGTCCTTGACTGCTGGGATGGTCGGCTCCGTGACGGTGGAGACACCCCTCCCGGCGTCCGACCACTACGTGGAGATGATCAACTCGCAGTTTAGGCCCGCCGAGTTGCACATAGAGCCCGGCGAGTCGGTCACCTGGATCAACAACGAGACCTTCGCGCACGACGTCCTGTTTGAGGCGGGGTTCGGCTCGGGCGGGCCGGCCTCGATAGAGGTGGGCGGGACCTACACGTACACGTTCACCGAGAACGGGACATACGTGTACCGCTGCGAGATCCACTCGGGGAACTACGAGTCCGGGATGGTCGGGATCATCACCGTGGGGACCGTGGAGCCACCGCCGGAGCCCTCGACGCCGGGATTCGAGGCGTCGCTGGTGGCGATGGCGCTCTTCGGAGCCCTGCTGCTCGCGGGCACTACGGCTCGGCGCCGTCGCTAGGCCAGGGGAGAATCATAGCCGGCTCCCGGCGCGTCGCCTACTGCGACCCGCGGGTCCAGATGTCGTCGGGGACCTCTGCGTACACGTCCGCGGCGTCCGCCCCGTCGCCGCCCCCCCCGTCTTCGTCCGAGACGAGCCGGTAGATCTTGTCCTTCTTGAACATCCAGTAGTGGATGCGCCACTCGCGCCCGTCGTAGAGGGTGGTCTCCTCGCGCTCTGTCTGCAAGAGCCCCAGGTCCTCGAGCATGTAGAACGCGTCGCGGTCCTCTGGCTCGAGGATGTTGTCGATGATGGTGTCGTTGAAGCCGAAGAAGTTCAGGACGTGGTTGGCCATCTGGCGGGCCGCCTCGGACTCCATGTCCTCGCGGTCGATGGAATTCAGGATGGCCTGGGTCAGGTCTTCGACGGTGAGGATTCGGTCACCCTTGCGCATGCGAAAAGCTGCCAGAGAAGTACCCTCCTTGGAGGCAGGCGCCCCCTCCGGAGTTGTGGTATTTAAGTCCTGTTCCGCGCCCGCCATGGCGCGCCTTTCTTGGGGGCCGCACCGTCTAATAGTAGCCCTTCAAGGCGCGAAAACGTGTGCAGTTGTCGGCGCGCGGTGACCATCGCGCGGTGAACGAGCGGCCTGGACCAAGCGGGGTGGACGCGTGCGCATCGGAATCGACGACACGGACAGCCCCGAGGGCGGGTGCACGACACACTTTGCCCTCGAGGCCGCCGCGGCCCTCCAGCGCGAGCACGGCCTCGTGCTGCGCAGGCTCCCGCTGCTCGTCCGCCTCAACCCCAACATCCCGTGGAAGACACGGGGCAACGCGGCCGTGTGCCTGGAGTTTGGCACAGGCGACGGCGGCGAGCCGGTGGGCCAGTCGCCCGGGGGGGACACGATCCGGGCAGACCCCGGCGCCCCCGCGGCGGTCCCGGAGGGTCGGCACGAGGCGACCCTGCGGCGCCTCGTGGAGGAGTGGTGCGACCTCGCGCGGGAGGGGACCGACCCGGCGGCGGTCCTGGTCAGGGGGGCGCTGCCCGAGCGACTCTACCGCGAGGCTGTCACGGGCGTCGTCGACCCCGCCTCGACCGAACGGCTGCTCGAAACGCTCGAAGGCGCGCGCTGGTTCGCGCTGGGCGACGGCCGCGGGATCGTCGGGGCGGCGGCCGCGGCCGCCTACCCGGCGCGCGACACGACCTTCGAGCTCGTCGCGTACCGCGAGCCCAACCGGTGGGGGACGGCCCGGGCCGTGTCGTTCGAATCAGTGGACAAGGTCGACACCCGCTTCCCCGAGACATTCCACAACATCGACCGCGACAACCGGCATGTCGCCCTGGCGCCGGCCACCCCGTGCCCCGTGCTGATCGGCGTCCGGGGTTTCGCGCCCGCCCGCCTCCTCGAGGCGGCGCGCGAGGTCGACGCGGGCGAGCCGTGGGCGGGTCACCTGCTCTTCGAGAGCAACCAGGGGACGGACGACCACATTGTGGAGTCCGAGCTCGGCAACCCAGGCCCGCTCACAACCGTCCGCGTACGGGGCACGGTGGCCGGGCGGCCCCGGCGGGTCCAGGGCGGCCACGTGATCTTCCCCCTGCAGTCCCCAGCCGGCGCCATCGACTGTGCGGCCTACGAGCCCACGAAGGGGTTCCGGGCGGTCGTCGAACGGCTCGCCCCGGGCGACCAGGTGCGCGCCCAGGGCGCGGTGCGCGCGGACGGGGCCACGCTGAACCTCGAGAAGCTCGAGGTCGTGGAGCCGGTGGCCCGGCTCGCCGTGGCGCAGCGGCCGGCGTGCCCGACGTGCGGCGCGCGGCTCAAGTCGGGGGGGCGCAAGGGGCCGCTGCGGTGCCGACACTGCGGCGCGACGCAGACGCGGCGGGGCCCGGACACGCAGCCGGGCCCCCGCCCGGGGTGGTACGAGGTCCCGGTGAGCGCCCGGCGCCACCTGGCCCGCCCCCTCGACCCCCATGGTGGGCGGTTCAGCAAGTAGCGGCCGCCTGGGCAAAGCCGCAGCGGGCGCGGGCGGGGGCGGCACGACGACCCACACCGTCGCTAGCTCGACGTTTCTCCCGCCTCGATCTCGCCTTCGATGAGCCGGGACACAAAATGGCGGTCCCGGTAGGGTTCGCGCATGCTCTCGTCATAGACGGACTCGATCACCGGGCCCGCCACCTGCTTCGATGTACTTCGCCGCAGCGTATGGGAGAGTTCGGCAAGCAGTCCGGTCACGGCCCGCATCGACCGGGCCGCAACATAGAACTCCCCCCGTCCCGAGGACTGGGAAACGGCGGCGCGGATGACCATGTCTTGGCCGTGCTGGGTGCGACCGTAGAACCAGGCGTCTGCAGCGTAGGGGCCTGACGACTCGTGCGACCGGACTTCGAGCACATCGTGGGCTGCGACCGCTGCCTTCAACGCCTCGAAGGTGTCCTGGAGGTCCTGGTTGGACATGGCCGCCGGCAGCTGGAACGCCCGCACATCATACTCCAGGAGTTCTGTTTCGACCAGGCGGCGCAAGGACGCCGTATTCGCCTGCCCCGGGGTGAAGAAGAGCGGGCAGACGACCTCCGCCCGGCGTGGCTTCATGCGTGACTCACCGGCGGTGCCGTCGGCCAGGGTGAACCGGCAGACACCTTCGAGCGCAGAAGATGTACAGATCTGCGGGTCGAAGTAGAAAGCGACCGTCACGCGGTCCCCGGGCTTCACCGAACCTAGCAGCACCTTGGAGCCGCTGCGCCGCAGGGTTGCCGGCTCCACGCGGTGGAGCCGGAGGACGTCCCCGTTGTGGTCGATTTCAACGCTCACGCGCTGCACTTCGGATTCCGTATTGTTGGCGACCGCCACCTTTAGGCGGACGAACCCCTGGAAGAACTCGACGCCCGACAGGACCTGGACCTCCTTTGTCGTGAGCGCGTGGCGGACGTCGGCGCGGGAAAGGCCGGCGGTCGGGGCCCAGAGGGCCTTGAGGACCTCTTCGGCGCCGGCAAACGCTTGGCGCCCGCCGTCCCAGTTCTCGATGACGCCCGCGTAGCGCGCCTCAAAGGCGCCGATCGCTTCCCGCATGGACTCGCGCAGGTCCTCCCCGGTCCTGCCAAAGACGGTGATGGCCAGGATCACGTGCTCCCCGCGCTCGAGCATGACGGCGTCCTCCCCGTAGCTCATTCGGTCCACGGCGGCGCCCCGAGAGAACGCGTCCCGGACGAAGTCCTGGATGGCAACAAGCATGGAGCCGACGATCTCGGGGTCGGGCGTGGGGTCCCCGCCAAGCCCGGTCCGTCTGAAAAGTGTCCGGCCGTCCCGGTAAAGGAGGAAGACGTCCTCGATGAGGTACACCTCCCTCTCCGCCGCTTGCCAAGGCGCCCCCCCGCCGCCACGCCGGCGACGGGACACGACCAGGGCTGCCGAGAGGCCTGCGCCGGCAACACCGACGAGGATCAGCGGCAGCAGCCACCAGGCCGGCGTTTCGCTGCCACCAGCCCCGGGGCCCCTGATCTGGACGGTCAGTGGGGCGGACGCGGTTGCGTCCATCACACGCGCCGAGACAGTCACCCCGACGTCGCGCGTGCTCGCGCTCGAATTCGCCTCGAACGTGAGCAGCGCGGTCCCATTGGCCGACAGCGAGGCGGGCGCGATGGTGACGTCGACCCCCGACCCCGAGACGAGCGTGGTCGACAGGTTGGCCACAACTCCCGGCGGTCCGGAGAGGCCGACGGTCGCGGTTACCGTGCCGCTCTCGCCGGGGAGCAGCTGGATCGTGGTGGCGTCGAGCACAATCTCCACGGACGCGGCCGGGTAGATGGTGAGCGAGAATGTTGCCGAGCGCACGGCGGACCCGTTGTCCCCCTCCACCGTCAGCTGGTAGGTCCCGGGCTCCACGGACGGCAAGACGGAAAGCGTGAGCGCGCACGACCGGTCTTCCGGCACCGGGTTTGGGGAGCAGCTGCCCGTCACTCCGGTGGGTGCAGAGGCCAGTGTCACAACAGCTGGCGGACCGTCGTAGCTGTGCTCCCCGAGGACGGTTACGCTCAGGCCGAGCGATTCCCCTTGGAGGACGGTTGCCGAAACCGGGAACGTGGTGACGCGGAAGTCGGGCTCGTTGGCGCCAAGGGCGCCGGGAACGAGGGCACCCCCCGCCGTGAGGGCGAGGACCACGAGCAACGCAACTCCCCGGAAGCCGGGGGGGCTGGGGACCGCGGCGTGCGACACACCGCCTCGTGGGCACCGCGGGTATTGAAAGGGTGCCCTTGACCGCACCGGACGTGGACCGCGCGCCGCCATGAAGCCCCCGAACCGGGAGGGCACGCCGTTCACTTCAACTTCTCGTCCGTGATGATCTTCGACACGGAGAAACCGTTGGGCCCGAAGTTCAGCGAGAGGAAGTTCTTCTCGTGCGCGACCCCCCGCATCTTCACCACGCGCATCCAGAACTCGAAGTCGGTGTCGCGCCGCTGCTGCTGGTTGATGTGGATCACGCCGTCCATCAGGAAGTCCTCGTCCCAGCGCGCGTACTTGCGCGTGTCCTGGTCCATCTCGGAGATCCACAGGGAGGTGGCGCCCATCCCCTTGATCCGCTTCAGGAACTGGTAGAGTTGCGCGCGGGGCTGGTCGAGGCCCGCGACGAGCTGGAAGATACCGAGCGAGTCGAACGCGATGAGGTCGGCCCCGTGGCGCTCGTAGGTGTCCTTGATGGACTGCTGGGCCATCTGCACCCAGGTGGTCTTCACGCCGAAGTCGTCGACCTCGCCGCGCATGGTGGCCATGTCGAGGATCGTCAGGTAGTCCTTGACGGTGTCGTACGTGAGCCCTAGCGCGTTCATCTGCGCGACGAGCGAGTCCTTCGTCTGCTCGAACGTGATGTAGATGCCTTCCTTGCGGTCGGCCCGCGCGTTTTGGTAGAGGATGTAGTAGGCGAGCGTGGACTTCATCGTTCCGGGCGAGCCGGCGAGCAGGACCGTGTGGCCGTGGGGGATGCCCCCGTGGAGGCGATCGTCCAGCCCTTCAACGAATGTCTTCACCGGGTTGCCGTGTGCCATCATGGAGTGTTTCCCCCGCCCCGTGGCGAGACGGACGAGCAATTGCGCTCCTCCAAATGAGCGTTTCGCACGCAGTCCCGGCCGTGGTATGGGGGCCCCGCGTGGGGGGGGGTGGCTCAGTCGTCGCCCCTGCCGTGCCCCACCCGGAGGGCCACGTACACGAAAACGGCCGCGGCGACGACGATGGCCAGCATGAAAAGCACCCAATCGTCGACCCATGTTGTGGTGCCGCCCTTGCCGGGAAGGCCGGTGGGGTTGAAGGGAGTGGGACCCGTGACCTGGCAGAAGGTCTCGGCGAGCGGGTTTCCGACGGCGTCGTGCGCGACCACGTCGATGCGGTTCACGCCCCACCAGATGGGGACGTCAAAGGCGGCGTTGCCCGCGGTGGTGCTCACGGCCTCCACCAGCCGCGCGCTCACATCGCGCGCGTTATGAGAGCCGTCAGTAACGACGATGTGCAGCGCGTCCCAGTTGACGAGGGTCGTGTTGTCGCCAAGTGTCACGGATACGGAGGAGACGTCGTCTACCAGCGGCCCGCACACGAGGTCGCCCCCAAAGGGTGGCTCGACATCGCCTGTCACGATGAAGAGCGGCGAGTGGATGGGTTCGTCGCTCCCCACGAGCGTTGCCGACCACTGGAGGTAGAACACCTCGCTGTAGGGGAGCGGCAGGAGCGCCGTGAGTAGGGCGTCATCCGAGGCGCCGGTGAGGTTCGCTGAGTTCCAGGAGCGCGCGTCCCCGGGGCCGTCACTGATGGACCACTCGACGCTCGACAGGTTCACCTGCGCCCCCACGGGCGCCTGCGCGCGCACGGAGGCGTTGATCGCCAGGACCGGCAGGGGCCCGTCCGGCGTGAACTGCGAGAACCGGATGCCGACGGGCAGGCGTCGGATGAGGATGTTCTCGATGCGCCCCGCGTTGCCGACGGCGTCGTGCAGGGTGATCGTCCAGTTCGAGGAGCCGACGGGCGGTTCGAGGAGGAAGAGGATCTCAACGCAAGGAGAGCCCTCGTCGCGGCGGTCGACGTGCCCCGTGATGTTGGCGGGCACGGCCCCCGAGGCCTCCTCGATGGTGGCGGCGTCGGGGCTAAGCGAGATGCCGGAATCGTCGTCGCAGGCGAGCATGCCGATCGAGGCGTTGGGGGAGCCGAAGAGGGTCTCGGTGCCGGGGGGAGGG
>CBEUCC010000054.1:0-15891 GCA_965541515.1 uncultured Thermoplasmata archaeon | reverse complement strand
AACCCACACGACGACACGCTCAACGGGACGACGGACGCCTTTGTCGCCAAGCTTGACCCCACCGGCTCCACGCTACTGTGGGCCACGTACCTTGGCGGCGCCGGCAACGACCTCGCCTTTGCGGCCGCGGCTTCCCCCAACGGCACCCTCTATGTCGGCGGGCGGACGTACTCGACGGATTTTCCCACGACCGCGGGCGCAGCCGACCGCGCGTACACCGGCTACTCCGGTGAGGGCTTCGTGACCGCCTTCAACGAGACGGGCGCGGTCGTCTGGTCCACATACCTCGGGGGCGCGTCCTTCGACGAAGTGACGGCGCTCGCGGTGGGCTCCGACGGCACCGTGTACGCAGCTGGGTCCACGTTGTCCCTGGACTTCCCTAGCACCAACCAGGTGTGGGACGGCTCCGCCAACGGCCGCTACGACGCGTTCCTGGCCGCACTCGACCCCAGCGCGGGCGCATTGAAGTATGGCACGTACCTCGGCGGGTCGGGCAACGAGCGCCTCACCGGCCTCGCGGTGGGGCCCTCTGGCCGCGTGGTCGTGGTCGGCACGACCGGGTCGGATGACTTCCCGACGACTGTCGGCGCCTACCAGTCGGCGCGCCTGGGCGCGCTCGACCTCTTCGTCACGCGGGTCAACGAGACGGGAGGCGCACTCCTCTACTCGAGCTACATCGGCGGCTCGGCCAACGACACTGCAGGGGGCGTCGCGCTCGACGCCGCGGGCCGCGCGACCATCGGCGGTACCACCGTGTCCTCGGATTTCCCGACGACCGCGGGCGCCTTCGACCGCACGGGGGCGGGTCAGGACGCGTTCGCGCTCCAGCTTTCGACCGACGGGAGCGCACTCGCCTTCTCCACCCTGCTTGGCGGCGCGGCCGCAGATAGCGCCTCCGATATCGCGATCTCCCCGGGCGGCGATGTCCTGCTCGTCGGGCAAACGGCGTCGAACGTTGACTTCCCCGTTAGCACGGAGGCAAAGTTCCCCACCTACCTCGGGGGGGCCACCGACGGGTACGTCGCCCGACTTAACGCGAACGGAAGCCGCCTCCTCTACTCTACGTACTTCGGAGGCCGGAGCTCGGACGTCCCCGCCTCGGTGCTTGCGCTGTCTGTTGACCGCGCGCTCGTGTCGGGAAGGACGACGTCCTCCAACTTCCCGGCCACCAGCGGCGCGCACGACAGCTCGCTGTCGGGCGGCTGGGACGCCTTCGCGGGGGAACTCAAGACCGCCTACCGGGTGTCCTACGCGACCTCCCCCGCCGGCCTGGAGGTGTTCCTGGACGGGACCGCCCTGGCCACGCCCTTCGAGGTGGCCTGCCCCTTCGACGGTTCGCACTTCGTCGGCGCGCCTGGCGTGCACCGGCAGGGCGACACGCGCTATGTTTTCAGCGCATGGTCGGGTGGGCAGGCCCAGACGCACGTCCTGCGCTGCGTCGCCGACGAGGCTTGGGTCGCCCGCTACGAGACGGAGTACCGGTGGACCGTCACGGCCTCCCGCCCGGGCGTGACCGTGCGCGTGGACAACGTCTCATACGCGGCGCCGCACACATGGTGGTGCCCCGAGGCCTCCGGTGCGTGGCTCGACGTCATCATCAACCAGACTGCCAACGGTAGCCGTTTCACGTTCTCCGGGTGGTCAGACCTAGGCGCGCGGGCACACGCCACCGCCTGCGATGCGCCGGGCGCGGTGCGGGCGGACTTCTCGGCGGATTACGCGGCCGCCGTCACGACCGACCCTCCGGGACTTTCGCTGTCGGTCGACCCGGCTCCGACCGGTGCGCTCTCCTCGTTCTGGTGCCCAGAGGGTACGGCGCTAGTGCTAAGCGCGCCCGCCGTGCAGGAGTTCTCCGGGACGCGGTATGCGTTCTCCGGATGGGACGACGGCTCGGCCGCCCTGCCGCGCAGCGTGACCTGCGACGGCCCGATCCAGTTCGAGGCGCGGTTCACCCCAGTCCAGCACCAGTGGACGCTAACGACGGAACCGCCGGCCCTCGACCTCGACGTGGGCGGGTTGCCTGCGGTTTCCCCGCACACGTCGTGGTGCGCAGCCGGCTCCACGGTCAATCTCACGGCGCCCTCCCCGCAGGAGGAAGGCGGCGTGCGCTTTGCGTTCGTCGCGTGGGCAGGACTTGGCGACCCCGTGGCGGCCCCCGACATAGCGCCGCTCTGTGACCGGCCGCTCCAACTGACGGCGTCCTTTGTCCCCGAGGAGTTCCGTATCCGCCTGTTCACCGACCCGCCCGGACTCGTTCTCCAGCAGGGCCCCCAGACCCTTCTCACGCCAGCGGATGTCTGGTGTCCAGCGGGTCTCTCCGTCCTTGTGAACGCCCCGTCGCCCCAGGTGGGTGACGGGGTACGCCACGTCTTCGGGGAATGGTCGACCGGCCGAACGCAAGCCCACGCCGCCCCGTGTGACGGCACCTCCGACCTCGTGGCCACGTTCGGCGAGGAAGTCCAGGTCGTATTCCTGACACAGCCACCCGGGCTCAACATCACGGTTGGAGGCGTGGCCACGCGGGCGCCGGCCGAGTCTTGGTGCCCGCGGGGCGGCCAACTCAACGTCTCGGCTCCCGCTCTCCAGGAGGAGGCGCGTTCGAGGTTCCGGTTTGTGGACTGGTCGGACGGCGCCCCCCGCGAGCAGGCAGTCACGTGCATGGGAGCCGGCGAGCACACCGCGCGCTACTCGGTCGAATACGAGGTGCGGGTCTCCACCGTGCCGGCGGGGCTGGTCGTCATCGTGGACGGCGAGGAGGTGACCGGCCCCGTATGGCTCTTCGTGGCGGAGGGATCGACGGTCGAAGTTGAGTTCCCCTCGCCCCAGGCGCAGGGCCCGGTCGTGTACGAGTTCACCGGGTGGTCGGACGGGGGAGGCCAGCGGCACTGGATCTCGGTGGCCGGGCCGATGGACCTCGTCGCTACCACAGGAAGTTCGGGGGCCGGCGACTTTGCGCTCGCTCCGGAGTTCCCAGAGGTCCAGGTGGGCCGCGGCTCGAGCGCCGTCCTCGTGGTGGACCTCCGTGAGGTGAACAACTACTTCGGACCGCCCGTGGAGGTCACGGTGGACGGGGCCCCCGAGGGGATCACGGCCCGATGCGTCCCGGCGCCGATCCAGCCGGGCCAGGCGTGCGCTCTCGAGGTCCGGGTCGCGAGCGACTTGCCGCCGGGGGAGTACCCGCTCACCCTTAGCGCGTCCAACGGCACCACCGTACGCACGGTGCGGGTCGTTGTGAACGTGCCCTCGGAAGGCCCCATCGAGGCTACCACCACCGTTGGCTGGCTCGTCCCGCTGGCCGCGGTTCTTGTCATTGCCGCAGTCGGCGGTCTTGCGGTCCTTGGGTTTTGGCGATGGAGGCGCGGGCACCTGCGGCCTCCCGCGCCGTCCAGCCTATCGGAAACGGATGCCGTCGACTGGCGGGACGAAGCTCATTAGGGTGGCGCGGGCTTCCCCCCAGGGAACCCCATGGCGCGACTTACTGCCCCCCGCCTCAAGTACACCGGCCTGCGCGTGAAAGACATGAAACGCTCGATCGCCTTCTACACGGAGGCGCTCGACATGGAGGTCCAGTTCAAGTTCCGCATCAAGGAGACGGGGGGCAGGGTCGCCTACATCAAGTCACCCGGCGGCAAGCAGGTACTCGAGCTCAACTGGTACCCAGGCCCCGCCCCCTACCGGCGGGGCGACCAACTCGACCACCTGGGTTTCTCGGTCCCCGACCTGAAGTCGACGCACGCCAAGGTCATCGCCCACGGCGGGCGGGTAACTATCCCCACGTTCCGTGAGGGCGAGGTGCTCCTCACGTTCTACGAGGACCCGGACGGCATCCCGTTCGAGCTCGCGTCGAGCCCGAAGGGGCGGTTCCGCGCGAAGGGTGGAACGCCATGGCCCAAGCCCGACAAGCAACCGACCAAGCAACCCACCAAGAGGCGCGCAAGACCGCGCACCGGCGCCAAGAAACGGTGACCGCACTCATCACGGTGACATCACGGGCGCGGGCAGCCCCTCCGAGCTGCCACGGTCTTGGGTCGCGTCGTCCTTGGGCTCGGCGGGCGCGGGGCCCGGAGCCTCCACGAGGGTGAGGGCCCTGAGGGCCACTTGGCGGTCGCGCAGTCGGTAGCGGCGCTCGCGCCCCACGCGCGTGGACACGAGCAGCCCCGAGCGCTCGAGGTGGGCCAGGCGCCTGGAGGCGGCCGACTCGTGGAGGCCGAGCGTCCGCGAGACCTCGCGGGCGGTGGCGTCCTCCCGCTCCATCAGGTGCTGCACGATCTCCGACGCGTGCGGGCGGCGCAGCGCTCCCAGTGTGTTGCGCGAGTTGGGCGAGCCCGGGTTGAGCCCCAGCCCTGCGCCGTTGGCGTAGTAGCGCTTGTAGCGGCCGTCGTCCTCCGAGACGGTGAGCCCCGCGCCCGTTAGCACCGCGAGGTGGTACTCGATCGACGAGGGCGACATCCGCAGGCGCCGGCGAAGCTCGTTGACGTGGAGGCCGGGCTGGGCGCGGATCGTGTCGTAGAGGCGCCGGCGCGCGCCCTTTAACGCGTCGTGGGTGACCAGGCTGAGTGAGAGGCCGATGCCGCCGCCCAGGAAGAGGAGTGCGAGGACGCCCTTGGCGCCGGCGCCGTCGGGGACGAGGCTCGGCCCAAACCCGGTGCTTGCCTCCGGCGCCGCCGGTGCTAAAGTGGAGAGCGCGCCGTCGAAGCCGTGGGCCCGCAGCCGCGCCACGGCGTCCTGCGGCCCGAGCGGTCCGAGCGAATCGAGCCAGTCGAGGCCCCTCGCGGCTGCGTCCCGGTCCTGGGACATGCCGACCGCCAGGGCGCGGACCGCCTCGGCCGTCGCCTGGATATCACCGTCGAAGGAACCGTCGGACGACTGGCGGAACCGCAGCTGCGCGTTGATGGCCTTAGCGTGTGCCGGGTCCGTGCTGCGCAGTGCCTGGGAGGCGAGCGCGAGAGTGGCCGTGTCGTTCTCGATTGCGCCGGCTGCGGCCCGCGCTGAGATCTCGTCCTTCGCGGCGATACTCCAGTTGGCGTGCTCGGGCGCCAGGTTCTGAGCGCTAGCGAGCAGTGCGACGCTCTCGGTGGGCGCTACCTCGACCGCCCCCGACGCGTTTGCAAGCGGCGTGTGCGTGACATCAGGCGCAGCATCCACCACGTGGGCCCGAACCGACGTGAGTCCAAACGAATAGAGTGAACCTACCGTTAGGACGCGAGTGACCGCTTCGTCCACTTGGGCCACCAGTTGGACCTCCAGCTGCGGGGGGGTCCCCGTGGCCCCGCCGCCGGCCGACAGCACGATCGAGCTTGCGTCCTGGACGCCAGCGCGCCCGTCGCCTTCCGCCAGATCCGCGGCCGGCTCGAACGTAGCCCCGCGGGCGTTGTCGAAATAGGCCGCGGCCCCAAAGGCCACATCGGACAGGGCAGACGCCGCCACCGCCGCGTCGTGGGCCGTGTCGGAGTCGAACGGCCCGTCGGACGCAACCGTGTCGTTGAGCCACCGGCCGACCTCGGAAACGTCGGAAGCGACCGCAGCCTCCGCCGCATTCGCGTCGAACATCCACGCCGAGGGAGGCGCCCCGTCAAGACTCTCCGTGGTCGGGGCCACGACGTCGACAACGGCCAGGGCACCGACAATCCCGCCGACGGCGATCATTGTCCCAGCGATTACGGAAACGAGTTTACGCCACGCTCGCATCACCGCGTCTTTTCCACCACGACTTAAGACCCTTTTGGTACAGAAGCGGCCCATTCGCACGGTGCCTAGTCGACGTTTCCCGTTGATACCAAAGGGCCCTTATTTCGGGCACAGCGCGTAGACCTACGGGTGTCTGCCCGTGCAAAACCAATTGAGAGAGAAACGCAAGCTCCGCGCGCTGCTGCTCGTCGCCCTCCTGATCGTGGGCGCCGCTGCGGGCACGGCGATGGCGACGCTGCCCGCCTGTGAACGCAACATCGTGACGGGCCCGCTCTCGGCCGACCTGGACTTCCGTGTGACCGCAGTTGCGGTCTATGCGACGGGGATGTTCTATGGGAATCCCCTGCTCGCCCATGTAGAAGGCACGATGGAGTCCGCCGGTTGGTACACGGTGCCGCTCCCCGGATTCCGCGACCCGGAACACGTCCGGGTGCGGAGCGCAGACGCGACCGTGACGGCCTTCTTCAACGACGGCGAGTCGCTCACGTTCTTTGTGGCCGATGAAAACGCGACCTTTCCGGCGCGCGTGACGATCGACTACATCGCGGGGTCGGCCTGGTGGACCCACCGCTATGAGCTCGACCTCGATCGTGCAGACCTCGCGCTTGTCGCGCGGATCAACTGGCAGGCGGCCGCGCTCTTCCACGACGTGGACCTCCTGCTCGTGAGCGGCGAGATCCACACGGCTGACCCCTACGGGCGGGACATCCCGCCCCCCAGGGCGCCGGAGGCCGCGGGCTCCGGAGGCGGGTGGTTCACGTTCTCCTCGAGCGACAGTTCGTCCACCGGGGGCCTCAGCGCCTTCACCGTCCCATCCTCCTCGGACGCCGGCATCTACGTCGTCCACCGCGCGGAAGGCGTCGACCTGCCCGGCGCGGCCGGCAAGGACGCGAAGGCCTGCCGCACGGCTGGATTTAGCCTGCGCGTGTATGAGAGCCCCATCAACGCGAGCGACCTTGTGGTCGCCACGATGGTGCAGAGCGGGCCGAAGGGCGGGGCCCCGGCGACCTCGACGTCCCCTCAGGGGTGGCCGGCGTTCCTTGCCTTTGAGAACCAGGGTGAGGTCCCGTGGGTCCCGGGGCTCGTGGAGGTCTGGCGCGACGGCGTGCTCGTCGGCTCGGACGTGCTACCATACACGGCGGTTGGCGGGGCAGCAAGCATGCAAGTTGGGGTCTCTTTCGACATCCAGGTCGAGCGGACGGTGGAGGCGACGAACACGACCACCTTCGTGAATTACACGCTGCGCAATGTCGACGCGGTCTCGCACCGGCTCGAGCTGCGCGAGCTCTGGGACTTTCGGAACACAACATATGACGCGCCTTTCGTTCGGGAGGGGAACGTCCTCGTCGCGCGCGTGGAGCTAGCCCCCCAGCAGGACGTCGTGATCGGTTTTGAGGCGACCCCCTAGGCCCGCCGTCCCCGGGGCCGCGGGCGGGGCGACACGCGTGCGGTCCCTTTGTTTTGCCCGGTTTCCGCGGGCCTCTGGAACGTCCCACACAGTCTTTAAATAGAGATTTCGTGTCAGACTAACTAGACGAAGGAGGCCAAAGGATGGAACTTACCCTCACCGAAGGCGCGGCAACCGAACTCACCAAGGCCATGAAGGAGATGAACAAGGAAGGTGAGGGCCTCAAGATCCTCGTCCAGCCCGGCGGGTGCGCCGGATTCCAGTACGGCCTCGTCTTCCAGAAGGACCCGGAAGAGGGCGACGAAGTCATTGAGCGCAACGGGGTGCGCATCTTCGTGCGTACCGAGATGGCGCCACTGCTCGACGGTCTGACGATCGACTATGTGAACAACCTGATGGGCGGTGGCTTCAAGATCGACAACCCGAACGCTACGAGCACCTGTGGATGCGGCCAGTCGTTCGGCTGAAGTGGACTCGTCTTTTGCGCGGCGCGGGCGGATGCCCGCGCCCGAACACCCCCAATGGAGGAGCGCAAGCGCTCGGGTGAACGCCAGTTTGATTAGGAGCGAGTCCCTCGCGCGCCAGGCCACGCGGCAGGAGTCGTCGATGACCCGGACCAGATCAGGGACCATGACCGAAGGCTGCCGTTGGCGCCCACCACCGTGACGGCCGCGGGCGGTGGCGCAGCCCTTTTGCCCCCGGGGAACCCCGGGAGCGCTCGCCACCCTAGGAAGCGGTCGCTCCGCCCATTCGGGCGGGCGGTTGCCTGTTGCTCACCCCGCGGCCTGCCAAACGCGCGCACCGGGGCTGTAGGATAGCGGAAGTCTGCCTGGCTCCAGACCAGGAGGCCGGCGTTCGAATCGTCGCAGCCCCACCTGCGGGGCCGTAGTGTAACGGGAGCACCCGTCGCTTGGGACGACGAGGTCCAGGTCCGACTCCTGGCGGCCCCACTCCACGCGCGCGCGAGGTGGCGGCAACCCGCCGCCGGCGACGGCCCGGGGCCGACGGGCCGGGTGGCCTAGGCTCCGGCCCGTCGCGCCTCCGCCGTCTCGGACGCCCCAAGGGGCGCCGCCTCGAGGACGAACTGGTAGGCGAACAGGCCGGGGACCAGTTCTGTTAGGAACTCCTCTAGCCGGCGCCACGCCCTCGACCCGACCCAGGCGCGCCCAATCGCGAGCCGCTCTAACCCGGGCGGGGCGGGGATTGCCGGAACGGCCATCTGGCGCAGCACCTGGTACCCGCATCCCTCAAGGAGCCTGCTGGCCGAGTGGCGGGTGAAGAACCGGAGGTGCGTTTGGTCCATGATCCCGTGGTCCCTGTACTCGAAGCGGCCGGCAAGGAGCCGCAGGCGCACGGAGAGGTGGGCCACATTGGGGACGGAAATGAGGAGGCGCCCGCCCGGCGCGAGGTGGCTCCGGGCCCCCTGCAGCAGGGGCGCGGGGTCGGCCACGTGCTCGAGGACGTCGGCGAAGATGACGACGTCGAAGGTCTGCCCTTCGAGGGGCGGAAGGCCGCGCCGCAGGTCCCATTCGGTGACGGCAAGGCCGCGGGCCGCAGCAGCCCGGGCCTGCGGGGCGTCCCCTTCGAGGCCCAACCCCTCGTTGCCGCGCTCCTTCAGGGCCTCCAACAACCCCCCGGTCGCGCACCCGACGTCGAGCACGCGCTTGCCCGTCCCCACGAGAGCGACGATGAACCCATGGGAGCTGCGCACGTCCCACTGGGTTGTGTCGTAACGGAGCCCGTCGCCGCCGGCCCCTCCCGGCCCCTGGCGTGTCACAGGGGTGCCCCCCCGGCGGCCGCTCGCCGGTGGGTGGCGATGGCGTGGACCAGCTGCGCAGTGCGTTGCGCCTCCGCAGCGAGCTCCACGACCGGGCTCTCACCGGACGGGGCCGCGGAGAGCCGCGCCTTGGCAAGCAGGAAATCCGCATAGGGGCGCGGGTCCGTCACGCCCGGGAACTCGGTGAGGCCCGTCGAGGTGCCTGCGGTCGAGATCCGCAGCGCCCAGATCCCGAACATCCGGCGCTCGACCGGGCCCGAGAACACGCCTACCGACTGGAGGCGCCGGTACGGGATGAGGTCGTGCGCCCGGAAGATCACGCCGTGGCGCACCTCGAGCGTCTCGGGGCCGAACCGGAAGGAGAAAAGCCGGAGCCGGATCCGTGCGTACAGGTACCCGAGCGCAGCGAAACCCCCCGCGAACGCGAGTGCACTTGCGACCCACCAGGTGATGTCGGTAACGCCAAGGAGCGCGAGGAGCAACACGGTGGTCATCACCCACAGGACCACGCCACCGATCGCTGAGGAGAACGCGTTGGCAAGCGGCCACTTTGCCGACAGCACCTCCGTGCCCGCGAGCCACTGGCCGGCGCCAAGTACGCCTTCCCGCCCGGCGGCCGCAGCCGCGCGGTGCTCGAGCAGCGAGTTGATGGCACGCAGCTCATCGACCGCCTGTGCGCGGGCATCGCGCGCCGCCGCCTGGTCGCCGAGGGCGTCGTCGAACCGCGCACGCTCCGCGCGCCCCATGAGGTACGCCACCAGCGGCTCGGCGTCGGCCGCTTGGATCCCGTCGATGTACCCCTCGCTGATGGCGGGGCCGGCCGCCTCGATGCGCAGCGTCTTTAGGCCCAGCAGGCGCTCGAGGGGCCCCGCGATCACATTTACGTTCTGCACGCGGCGGTAGGGAACGAGTGCGCGCCGCAGGGTCAGCAGCCCGCGTTCAACCTCGATCGCCTCGGGCCGCACCGTGACGTGGTAGTGCCGGAAGTAGACGCGCGCGGCTCCGTACATCGAGAGGGGCACGAGCGGGAGGAGCGCGAGCGTCTGCCAGGGGAAGAAGAACGCGACGGGCACCACGAAGATGAGCAGGCCAAGCGTCCAACGGATCGTCCACAGCGCCCGCGCGCGCGGCTGCAGGGCCACATTCATCGGGCCCTGCGCGGACGGCACTGCCAACTCGCTCCCTGAGAGAACGCGGTGAAGCGACGTGGCCAACCCGGCGAACAGCCTCGGCAGGTCGGACGGCATCGGCGTGTGGGCCGCGGCCGCCGGCGCGGCACCGGCACCCGCCGCGACGGGCGCAACGCGCGCCTGCTCGGCGCGCTCGATGAGGAAGCCGCGGATGTACTCGAACGCCTCCACATTGCGGATCATCCCCTCGAACCGCCTCTCCAGGTTTGCGTCGACCGAGCGGCTGCGCCGCTCCTGCTGCTCGCCCCCGCCCCCGAGGTTCTGTTTGGCGCTCTGGACGAGCACATCGCCGATTCCAAACAGCCGCTGCACGGGCCCCTGCTTCACGACGACGGACTGCATGCGCGCGTACGCGACGAAGTCCGTCCGCTTTGTGAGGATCCCACGGCGCACCGTGATGCCAAGGGGGGTTAGCTCCGCCTCGAAGCTGTTGCGGTAGAGAATGCCGGCGACCATCCCAACCACGAGCGGGCCGACCAGCACGCCGGCCGCGACGACGGTCAAGTCTAGGTCTTGCGCAAGCCCGGTCCACGCAACGAAGAGGCCGAACAGGACGTACTGGGACGCGAACTTTAGTCCCCAGTTGATGGCGCCCGCCGGTGCGGGCTTGACGATCCATGACGCTGCCGGCTGCGCGGGGGCTGCCGGCTGCGCGGGGGCTGCCGGCTGCGCAGGGGCGGCGGGCACCACCACCGGGGCGCTCACGGCCCACCCCCCTCCGGCCCCCCGCCGGGGCGGTCGCCGTTCCCCTCGCCATGGGCCGCCTGCAGGACGTCGCGCAGGCTCGACCGGATGGCGTCGAACGCCGCAGCCTCCTTGTCCTGGTCACCGGAGAACACCGCACGCCCGAGCCGGACCTGCTCGGCCCGGTTCATCAGGAAGGACACGAGCGGTTGGGGCTCGACGATGCCCGGGACGATCCCCTCCGAGAACCGGGAGCCCGCCGTGTCCACGGTGATCCGCGACAGCCCCAAGACCCGGTCTGCGATCGTCCGCGTCACATTCACGTTCTGGATGCGACCGTACGGGATGTACGTCCGCGTCTTGAAGAACACGCCCTTGGCGACCACCATGTGTTCGGGCAGCAGCGAGTACCAGTAGTTGTCGTAGGCGAATTGCGCCCACACGACCGCGGCGACGATGGCGGCTATGAGCGCGATGGTCACGTACGAGATGGGCTCCGTGTTCCCGCCTGCCGCCAGGTCGAACGCGAATCCTCCGATCTCCAGGACGAGGAAGAAACTGATGCCGATGAGCCAGCCGCCGACCCACTCGAGCTTGACCCGCGGGTGGAGGCGCTGGCGTTCGCCGTATTCGTCGGGCGAGGCTTGGATGTTGTCCGGGGGGCTCACGGGAGCACTGACCTACCCATCCCGGCAACCCAGATAAGGGCGGCGGCGCTACCGCCGGAGCGGGGGCCGTGCTTCGGACTCCGGCCGGGGCCGGACGATCCACGGGCCGACCCGGTCGTCTGGCCCGGTGTCACGGACGGCACGCCGTTTCGCGAGGATGGCCCGCCACCGGCGCGCCGCGGTGACTGCGGCCGACAGGCGCGCGCGGCCCAGTTCGGGCCCGCGGCCGGCAAGCAACCGCAACGTATTGTACGCCCACAGCTGCGCCGCGATGGCGGCCTCAAGGGGTGGGTAGTTCTTGGCGACCGTCTCGATCTGGTTGGCCGAGATGGACCGGGCGAATTCCGTGCCGGTCTCGCGGCTCGAGCCGTGGTACGCGTGGTAGACGACGGCCTGCGGGACCAGGAACGCCTGGGCTCCGGCCCGGCGCCACCGAAGCCCAAGGTCGACGTCCTCCACATACAGGAAGAAGTCGGGGTCAAAGAACCCGAGCGCCTCGATGTCCTGCCGGCGCACGAGCATGGCGGCGCCGGTCGCGGCGGCGATGGGGATGAGCGGGCCCGGGAGCGCCTCGGGCACCGGGGCGCCACAGAGCATGTCGACGAACCCGCCGTCGAGGAAGGCAGCCACCCCGGCCGAGTTCACGGTGTCCCGCCGCTCGGCAAAGACGACCATGGGCTGGACCGCGCACGGCTGGGGCGCCAGCTGGGCCGCCTCGAAGAGGCGCCCGAGGGTCGCCGGCTCGAGCTCGGTGTCGGGGTTGAGGAGGAAGACATTCGGTTCCGTGGATGACTTCACGCCCAGCGCGCACCCCCGGCCGAACCCGAGGTTCTCGTTCGAGCGGACCGTAAGCGCCCGGACGCCGCGCCGGGCGGCAGCACCCGCGAAGTCCGCCGCGACGGCGGTAAGGTCTTCCGGGGACGCGTTGTCAACGACGACGACCTCGCGCGGCAGGGCAGCGGAACGAAGGATGCTCCCGAGGCAGGCCCGCAACCACCGGGCGCCACGGTACCCGACCGTCACGATGGAGACCGGCAAGAGCGGACCGGCCCCGCCCTCGTGAACGTCCACGCTAGCCCACCAGGAGGTTCGGCTCCGACATCCCGAGCGCCTCCCCATAGACATGAATGTGATCCTTGACCACGCGGTCCCAGTCGAAACGCTGGGCGCGCTCGAGCCCGTCGTGGCGCAGGTTGGCGCGCAGCGTCTCGTCGAACGCCGCGCGCTCGATAGCCTCTTCGATGGAGACGACGTCCGTCGGGTCCATGGGCGCAAACACGTCGTCGGCCACCTCCGCGAGCACGGACAGGTCGGAGGCGGCAACCGGCGTCCCGCAGGCCATCGCCTCGACGACCGGCAGCCCGAAGCCCTCTGCGAGGCTAGGGAAGAGGAGCGCGCGCGCGCCGCGGTAGAGGTCGGCAAGCTCCCGGTCGCCCGCGGGCCCCAAGAGGTCTACGCGGCCGCGGGCCGGCGAGGCCGCAAGGCGCTTCTGGAAATCGGCCCGCCCGAAGCCGGGCGCGCCCACGATCTTCCAGCGCACCTCCCCCCGGCGCGCGGCTACCCGTTCGAACGCCTCTAGTGCGCGATCCAGGTTCTTGCGCGGCTCGAACATCCCCACCGTGAGTATGTAGGGTACGCCGGCCGGCGCCCCCCCCCCTCGGGCCGGCCGGAACACGGACCGGTCAACGCCGAGGGGGACGACACGCACCTGCGCCTCGGCGCCGGGGAAGTGGCGCACGATTGCCCGTTTGGAAACGGCGCTCGGGGTGACCACTAGGTCGGAAGGGCGCAACTCCCCCGGTCGCAGGAAGCTGAGCCGCGTGGAGCGCGTCACCTGCTCCGGCCGGTCTAGCGGGATCGTGTCGTGGACGGTCACGACGCGCGCCACCTTGCCCCGCGTGCGCGGGAGGAAGTTGGCGGTGCCGTGGATCAGGTCGAGCCCCTCGCGCTCCGCGACGCGCGCCGCTAGGATGCGCGAGCCCACCAGCGAGAAGAACGCCTCCGGGTGCCAGTCGATGAGGTCCGGGCCGCGCGCGAGCCTAGCAACGACCCGCGGGAACTCGCGCAGCGCTAGGCGTGCGCTCAGGTAGTCTGCTACCCGGACGCGCTCCATCCCGGGCACCGGCGCGCCGCCCTTCAGGGGACCTTGGAGGCGCATCTGCACGATCAGGTGCAGGCCAACGCCCGGGGCGAGCCCCCGGGCAAGCGCCTTGGAGAGCTCCGTCTGGTAGCGGCCAATCCCCGAGCGGCCCACAAACGCCAGCGGCGCCAGCAGGCCGACCCTCGGGCCAGCGCGGGCGGGCTCCCCCATCGGTCGCCGATCCGGTCAGGGCGCATAAAAAGGGGCGGGAGCCCCGATTTCTCCATCACGGCCGTCGAGCAGCGTCGCCCACCCGCTCTTGGAACACCTCTCGGAACACCGCAAAGGACGGGAAAGGGAGGCCGAGTCCGCGCACCAGCAGGTGCGCATAGACAAATCCGACAACCGCAGCGCCCCAATCGGCGATGACCGCTCCCCAGGCCCCGCCCCAGGGGACGCCCGTCTGGGGCACGAGGAAGCCGTTCAGCGCGATGGCAACCGCCAGCTCCACGAGGAAGAGCCGGAGGATCAGGTCGGGCCGGTTGGCCGCCGGCAGGAGCGCGGCCGCCGGAAGCGTCATCGCAAGGAGGACACCTGCAAACGCGAGCGCCTGCGCGAACGGCGCAGCCGCCTGGAAGTCCGGGAGCAGGAACTCGAAAGCGAACGGGGCGCCAAGGACGAGCGCTACCGCGAGCGGGATCGCGATGAGCGCCTCGTAGTAGAACGCGAGCGAGAAGAGCCGGTGCGCCTCGCGGTTGCGCTCCGCCGGGTCCTTGATCGCAAACGCCCGTGACATCATCGGGTACACCATGATGATCACGGCCGTCCCGAAAGTGACAATGTAGAACATCAGCGAGAAGGCCACTTTGAAGAGGCCCGAGAGCTCTTGCGCGAAGTCCGGAGTGGTCCCGACGTAGAAGAGCAAGATCGCGAGCGTCCCGATCCACATCAACTGTTTCTGGAGGAATTGCGCGAGGGTCGTCTTCCAGCCGAATGCGAAGTACTCACGGGCCTTCCCGAAGTGCATCCCCCGGGGTGTGGGGAAGCGAGCGAGGGCAAGGGCGACCGCGACCGAAGGGATGGTGCCCACAAGCCACACGAGCGCTGCCGTCTCGACGGTCGACCCCAGTACGAACCCGGTCGCCAGGACCGCGAGGATGGCCACGAGCCGCCCCGCGCTCTCCGCGATGACCGGCAGGTTGCGGCGCACCATCTTGCGGCGCGACTCGAAGACCATCACGGCAATGGATGAGAACACGGTCGTCAGCGGGACGAGCGCGAGGATATGGAACATCCCCGGTGGGACCTTGAAGATGTCCGCAAGCGGGGAGGCGAGAAGCGCGAGCGCCCCGGCCGCGGGGATGGCCAGAATGAGTTTGATCGCCGCCACGGTAGCAAGCGCCTCCTTGCGCTCGACCGCGGCAAATTCGCGCACGAAGGCGATGCCCGGCAGGTGGACGAAGACGAGCGCGCTCTCGACCGCGAGCATCCCGACGGCAAACGCGCCGAGGCCTTGGGGCCCGAGGTAGGCCGCCAGCAGCAGCGACCCCGCGAGCATGATCGCCATGTTGGACAGGATGAACACGAGGTTCGTGCCGGAGCCAAGGGCAAGCTCGTCGCGAAGTAGACGCCGGATCAAGGGGGGGCCCCGCGCCGGGCGAGGGTCGGGTCTCTCTTGAGCCTTTCCGCCTAGGAAGCGTCGCGCGCGGCGGGGCCGCACCAAGCTTGAATACGCCCATGGCTTTGACGACTGGAGGTGGCCAGCGGGTGGCGCGAAGTGTCTCGAACTCCATCCAGCGCGTGCCCCCTTCGGGCATCCGCCGCTTCTTCGACATCGCTGCAGCGTCGAAGGACATCATCTCGCTCGGGGTCGGCGAGCCTGACTTCGCCACGCCCGACTTCATCACGCGCGCCGGCGTCCAGGACCTGCTCGCGGGCGGCACGCACTACACGAGCAACTGGGGACGGCGCGACCTGCGCGACCTCATCGCCGCGCGCTACGCCGAGCGGCACAAGGCCGAGTACTCGCCCGAGAATGAGATTGTGGCCACCGTGGGGGCCAGCGAGGCGATTGACCTCTCAATCCGCGCGCTTGGGGACCCCGGCGACGAGTTCGTCGTTGTTGACCCATCGTATGTCAGCTACCGCCCCGAAATCATGTTCGCGAAGGGGGAGCCCGTCGCGGCGGACGCGCGGGAGGAGGACGCCTTCCAGCTCGACCCGGACGCGATCCGAAAGGCCGTCGGTCCCAAGACGAAGGCGGTCATCATCAACAACCCGTGCAACCCGACAGGTGCGCTCTACCCGAAGTCCGCGCTCGAGGAGGTCGCCACGATCGCGCGGGACGCCGACTGCTACGTGATCTCCGACGAGATCTACGAGGACCTCGTGTACGG
>CBEUCC010000053.1:0-16177 GCA_965541515.1 uncultured Thermoplasmata archaeon | reverse complement strand
TGCGGCGCTGGTGCGCTGGTGGCCAATGACCCGTTTCGCGGTCTGGGGCTCGGACCAGGGCGAGTACGCGGCCCTGCTCGGGACGTTCATGGCGACCGGCGGGTCGACCGGCGCCAGCTATGGCGGGTGGGGCGTGGCCTACCCGGACTTCCCCGGGATGTACGCGTTTGCCGGCACGTTCGCGGCGATCTCCGGCCTGGACGAATTCGTCGTGCTCTCGGTCCTCGTCCCGGCGACCGCCGCGCTGACCGCGCTCCTTGCGTTCGCCCTCACGCTGCGGCTCTCCGGCTCCCTGCGCGCGTCGACGGTGGCGGGGGCGCTCGTGGCCGTGGCCATGCCCGAGGCGTTTGCAGGCTCCCACGCGATGCCGGGCGCCCTCGGGGGCCTGCTCGCGATGGCGGCCTTGACCGCCGTCGTGGTGGCGGCCAAGAGCCCGGCCGCGCGGTGGGTCGCCGTGGCGGTCGTGCTGGCGCTCGTCCCCACGCACCACCTCAGCGCGTTCATCGCCGGGGCGGCACTCGTCGTGGTCGCGCTCCTGGAGGCCCGCCGCGCCCCGGCCGACGCGGCGCGGGGGCGGATCGTCGATTCAGCGCTGGCGGGTGCCAGTGTCCTGCTCATCGCCTCCGCCCTCTACTGGGTCTTCGGGGCGCCGCATTTCCGGGCGGGCCTGCTCGACCAAGTCTCGCCCACGGTGGCGCTGGTCCTGCCCGGTGCTGCGATCCTCGGGATGATCGGTGTGCTGGTCCTTGCCTATTGGCTCGAGACCCGCCCCCGGCCGCACCGGCGCACCGCCCACCTCTTCGCTGAGCGCAAAACGCTCGTCCGCCTCGCCGGTGCGTGCGGCGCGGCCCTTCTGGCCGCCGGGGTCGTGGCCACCGTGGGCGTCCCGGGCACCAGCGCCGTCGTCGGAGCCGGCGCCGTGCTCGTCTTCCTGCCGCTTGCCCTTGTCCTTGCGGCCGCCGCCGCGGGGCCCGGGCGTCTGGCGCCCGTCCGGGGAGGGCTCGTGCCCACGGCCGCCGTCCTGGCGGTGCTCGCGTCACTCACCTTCGGCTTCCTCTTCCTTCCGACCGTGCTCCTGCCGTACCGTCACCTGCAGTATTTCGTCGCCTTCGCCGCGCCCCTTGCGGCCGTGGCTCTCACTTTTGCGGCGCGGGCGGGCGCCGTCTCGCTCTTCCCGGGCCGGCCGAAGGCGCACCGGTGGTTCGCCACGGTCCTGGTAGCGGCCGCGCTGGCTTGCGCCTCGCTTTCGGTGTACCCCGACAAGTCCACCCTCGCGGGCTTTGAAGAGGGCACCACGACGAGCGAAGCGGCCGCCGTCACATGGATGGCCTGGGACCTTCCGTACACGCTCGTTGTCACGGACCACCGCCTCTCGTCCCTAGCGTTTGGATTTGCCAACCAGCGGGCGACGTGGGACGAGGGCGGACCCGTCCTCCACGGGACCCCGGACGAGGCAAGGGCCGCGCTTTCCACGGTGCCGGACCCGCGTGGAAACTCCGGTGTCACGACTATTCTGCTGACTGCCGACATCATCGGGGGCGCTGCGCTTTCCCAGTGGGAACCCGCCCACCCGATTGAGGGGCCAGCGCTAGAGAAGTTCGGGGACGGACTCTTCGTCAAGGTCTTCGACAACGGCGACGCGGTGGCGTACTGGGCGGTCCCCTAGCGCGGCGCCTCAGTAGAGCTTGCCCCACGTCTGCTCGCAGTTTGCCGCGACGAACCCCAGGTCCTGGCGCGTGACGCGACGACCCGTGCGCAAGTCCTGGAACTCGAACTTCGTGAGCTCGGCCGGGTACTCGTTGTAGTAGAGCCGGGAAGTCACGAGGCCCCCCAGGTGCCTCTGTGCGAAACTCCAGGTAGCGCGAGAGTAGGTCGCAAGCTCCATGCGCGTGCGCGCTGTCGGGCCAGTACCTTCCACGGTGAAGATGGGGTAGTCGCTGCCCTTGGGGTAGTGGTGCCTCAACCGAAACTTCTTGAGGGTGTGCATGAAACCTGTCTCGGGGTCATAGATCTCCAGCGAGCTGCTCATCTTGTACTCACCCCACCACCACCGGTCGACGACCGAGCGCTGGCGCGCCGTGCGCCGCCACATCTGCGGTCCGATGTTCGGCTGGAAGTAGCCGATGTACATGCCGTTCTCCGCATGGAGCACGAGCCAGTACCACGGGACCGACGGCGCGTTTACGCGGACCTTCTGGAAGTACGCAGTGCCTTCGATGTTCTCGGTGCCCCCGCCCTTTGTGGAGAGCGTGCCCTCCATGCGCATCGCGTGGATCTTGAGGATGTCGTAACTCCACTTGCGCGTGAACTGCGACCGGGTGTAGCGGTGCTCTGAAAGCCACGGCGACCAGGGGGTCATCCGGAACTCGAGGCGTGTGTCGCCCGCGTCGTCGGCCACCCCCACCGAGTACCGGGTACCGTCGCCTGCCATCTCCAGGTCCGGGCGCCCGGCGGCGCGGAGGTGGCCGGACCCGTCCGGGTGCTCGACGGCCTCAAACTCGAGGTCTTGGAGTAGAAAGGGGTCGTACATCTTCTCGCCGTCGAAGAACCACGCGGCGCTCATCCCGTGGAACTGTAGGAGCCTGTCCTTCCCGCCGCCTGCCGCGTCCCTCTCCGAACGCCTCAGGCGGTGGCGGCGCCTCCATGTATGGTCCAAGACGCGGACGATGTCCGCGTTCTTCGTGGAGTGGAGGATCATGGCTTGGCGCGTCCGCGTCGGGTGTTTTGGGTCCTTGAAGAAGAAAATCCACCACCACCACCACCAGGTCCGCCCCTCCTCGATCTGGTGGGTGTCGACGTCCCACAGGAGGCGGGGGTCGTAGCCGGTGCGCTTCACTTTGCGCGCCGGAGTGCTGTTTTCCCCCACGCCGGCCCCCGGCCCGGGGAACCGCGTTTGGCTATATTGGATGCGCCCGCGCGTGGGTGTATGGCGGGGCCGTTCACCGCCGGGTCAACACGAGGCGCCCGTTTATCCGCCACGTGAGCGAGCGACGCGCGCCGAGGGGGAGCGGGCGCAGACCCCTCGAAACCGGTCTCATACGGGCCGGACCCGCTCCCCGCGGCCACTTCCTGCGCGCGGTGTCTGTCTAGGCGCCGTCGGGGGCGATGTTCGTCCCCTTGAACGGAAGGCCCCCGGCCGCCGCACGCAGCGCGTCGAAGTCGCGCCCGTGCAGGACGCACGTCGGCAAGCGTGCCCGCTGGATGATCTTGCAGGCCAGCGGGTCCACCACGCCGGTCGACCCGGCCTCGTGGGTGGCGCCCACCGTGAGCGCGACGAGTTCGGAGGCGGCCATCGATTCGATGTGCTTGGCCTTCGGGTCCGTCCGTGGGTCTTTGGTGTACACCCCGTCGACATTCGTGAGGATGAGCAGCCGCGCGGCGCGCAGGCGCTCCCCGAGCATGGCCGCCACGGCGTCGGTGGTGTGGCCGGGGTGCGTCCCGCCCATGACGACGACGGGGAACACGCGTGAGGCCTCGATCGCCTCGTCGAAGTGGTGCGGCGGCCGCGCCAGCGCAACGTCCCCCAGTGCGGCGATGAGCACGCGAGCGTTGAGCCGCGTCACGTCGATCCCGATAACGTCGAGCGTCGACTCGTCCGAGCCGAGTTCACGCGCCGCCTGGATGTAGTTGCGCGCCACTTTCCCGCCCCCCGCCACGACGAAGACGCGGGAGCGCTCCGCGAGCGCTTGCAGTTCCTTGGCCAGTTTGCGTACGTACCCAACATCGGGAGCGTCCGGCACCATGATCGACCCGCCGGCCGAGATGACGATCGCCGGCTTCGGGGAGGCCATCAGGCGCGGGGATGCTGGCTGCGCATTAAAGGCTTTGAGCAGCGCGCGGCCGCCCTGGGCGCGTCGGAGAGGACGAGAGGTTTAATACGCACGCCGCCGCACGGGCCGTTGGGTTCCCGTGCGCAAGCTACGTGCATCCTGGCCGGTCCCCTCGGCGGGCAGCGGACGAGCGCACGCACGGGCGGCCCGCTAGCCTTTCCCTCCGCGGGGGCCGGCGGGCTCGAACAGGGTCGCGCCCGGCCTCGCCGCGGGGCAACACTACCCAGGCCAGGAGTGCGAGCCAGAGATGCCGGACGACGCGCCGACAGCGTTGGAGCAGCTCCGAGCCTACGAATTTCGGCGCGCACTCGAGGAGCTCGAGGCCGTCAAGGGGCGGGGGACCGAACTCATCTCCGTCTACATCCCGCCGGCCCGGCCCGTGTCGGACATCATGGCACGCCTGCGCAACGAGTACGCGGAGTCCACGAACATCAAGAGCCGCGTGACGCGAAGCCACGTGCTCTGGGCCATCGAGTCGGCCATGAACAAGCTGCGCCAGTACCGGGAGGTCCCGGAACTCGGGCTCGTGATCTTTACAGGAATGCGCTCCGCGGGGGCAGACAAGTACGAGGCCGTCTCGTTCATCATCGAACCGCCCAGAAAGATCACCCTCGACACGTACCGCTGCGACTCCTCGTTCTACCTCGATCCGTTGCGCGACCTCTTGGTCGAGCACGACCTGTACGGGGTGCTGGTCCTCGACCGCAAGGAGGCGACGGCGGGGATCATCCGCGGCAAGACCGTGGAGATCGTCTGGGGCCCCGAGGACAGCGGCGTCCAGTCCAAGCACGGCCGCGGCGGCCAGTCCCAACGCCGGTTCGAGCGGATCATCGAAGACCAGGCCCACCAATGGTACGTGAAGGTCGCGGAGAAGATGACGGAACTCTTCCAAAACCGGCCGATCACGGCGCTGCTCGTCGGTGGGCCGGGGCCCTCGAAGGAGTACTTCGTGAACGAGGGGTACCTCAACCACGAAATCCAGAAGAAGGTCTACAAACAACTCTTCGACGCCGGCTACACGGACGAGGCTGGTATCAAGGAAATGCTCGAGAAGGCCGAGAGCGAGCTCTCGGGCCTGGAGCTTGTGAAGGAGCGCCGCCTGATGCGGCGCTTCATGAAGGAGGTCGCAAAGACGGGTGCGGGGCTCGCAACCTACGGGGAGAGCCACGTCCGGCGCGCGCTGGAGATGGGAGCGGTGGAGACGCTGCTCGTCTCCGAGACCCTGCGGAAGGTGCGGGTGGCGTGGAAGTGCCCGTCCTGCGGGCAGACCCACTCGACGACGGCAGCCGCAGGCCGCAGCCTCGAGCCCGCGTTGTGTCCGAAGTGCGCGACGCCCATGGAGGAGCAGTCAAGGACGGACCTGATCCGCGAACTGACGGAGGGCGCGTCCCGCTACGGGACACAGGTCGCGCTCATCTCCGGGGATAGCGATGAGGGAAAGATCCTGCTCTCTGCGTTCGGGGGGCTTGGCGCGATCCTGCGGTTCTCGCTGGGGTAGGGCGGGGGGCTATGGCCCGGAGATACCCGCCGCCCTCGAATCAAGCATTCCACAAATTATAAATCCAGAACTTCTGGTTTTTGCCCACTTCCGCCCGCGGAGGATTCCCCCTGGATAGGCGTAACCTTGCGTACATCCTTACGGCCCTGGTGGCCGCGCAGGTAGTCGTGCCTGCATTGCTCGCCGCCCCGGCGGGAGCCGTCCCCCTGTGCCAAATAGTAGGCCAAGAGGAGCCTGTGCCCGGGTCAGGCATGTGGAGCATCGTCGGGACCGTCCGCCTGACGTGCCCATTCTCCTGGGTCGGCGACATCCAGATCCTGGGCCACAGCGCGGGGGCGCTCCTCATCGAAGGCGGCGTGCTCACGACGACCGGGTGGATCAACATCACGCAGGGCGGCGTGCTGGACCTCGCGCCCACCGGAACCTCCCAGCTCCACGTGGAGCCCGGCAACCCCGCGGCGCGGCTGCGCGTGGCAAACGGGGCCAGCTTCCACGCCGACTCGGCGATCGTCGAGCTGGAGGGCCTTGACGCGCCGGGGTCGTCGAACCAGGGGAGCATCAGCCTCATCAACGTCAGCCTCACGGCGCGCGGGACGTTCAGCGCTACCACGAACTCCTTGCTCATCGCGCGATCCGTCGTCGACGTGACGGTCCCGCCCGCCGACCCGGAACAGCCCGGCGGCGACGGCGTACTCAACCTCGGCGGCCGGATCGTGGGGTCGGTCACAGAGTCGACCATTACCCTGCGGGCGGCAGACGGAGGCGTGGGGACCCAGGGTGCCTCCGGTGGGCCGGGCGGCTCGGCGACATCGGTCGTGCAGGCGCGCTCGTTGAACTATGTGACCTTGCGCGTCCAGGCAGGGTCTGGCGGATCGGGCGGGAGCGGCCCGCCCGGCGGCGTGCCTGGCGGAGACGGCGGCCTTGGAGGGGCAGCCTCGCTCGCCATGTCTGCCGACTCCATTTCCAACTCGGTCGTCGAGGTCATCGCGGGCCCCGGCGGCGTCGGCGGCAATGGCGGCAGTGGCGGCGAGGGGATTGAGGTCTCCGGAGGGAACGGTGGGGCCGGCCGGGTCGGAGGCGACGCCACCTTCGCGCTGAACGGCTACAACGACCTCGTCGTCGTGGGAAGCAGCGTTCGTGTCGTGGCAGGGGCCGGTGGCTCCGGGGGGGCTGGCGGCTGGTATTATGGCAACCTCGCCCAAGAGAAAGGCGGAGACGCCGGCCACGGAGCGCAAGGCGGGCAGGGCACGGCCGTCATCTCGGCCCCGAGCGACGTAACCATTTCCCAGTCGGTGTTCGCCGTGTTGGGCGGACCGGGCGGGCTTGGCAACGCCTACGGCCGCAGCGTCGTCCCTAGCTCACTCTCCTCCGGCCGCGCGGGCAACGGTGGCAACGGGGGGCTCGGCGTCTTCCACACGAACGCCGACGCGAGCACGCTCGTGGTTGTTGACTCCGAGGTGAAAGCCACCGGCGGCGCGGGCGGCAGCGGCGGGGAGGGCGACTCGGAAGGCGGAGACGGCGGAGACGGCGCGAACTCGCTGGCGGCGGCCCACGCGCGCCACTCCATCCAGCTAGAGCGGTCCTGCTACAGGGCCAACGGGGGCCCTGGAGGGCCGGCGGCTGTCGGAGGGCTCGCCAGCGGTCATGGCGGTAGTGGCGGGAAGGGCAATGTCACCCTCATCTCCGAAGGGGAGTTCCTGATGTTCGGTGGCTGCCTCAACGCCCGTTCGGGGCGCGGCGGCCCGGCCGAAACGCCGGAACGTGTCGGGGCCGACGGCCTCGAGGCCGACCTGTGGGTCGACGCCGACCGCATGGTGATCACCGACGCGACGATCCAAAACCCGCTGAACGACTACAACGGGTCGCAGCCAGGGCACCTCTACAACGTGACGTTCGACTTGGAGAACAAGGGCCAGTCGCCCGTGATCCCGCGCGGCTCCGCGCCAGTCTGGAGCTACTGGAACCTCACGGTGCTCGTAACGGACGGGCAAGATCCGATCCAGGTCGTTTCGGTCTCGGTGGAGACTTCCCTGAAAACGTGCCCCACGATCCCCAGCCAGGTCTTCTATGACTTCAAGCGGACCGGGGTGGACGGAACCGTCGTCTTCACGCTCGTCTCCCACCGGTACACGAGCCAGATCAACGAAACCTCGTTCGTGGGGTGCTACGATGTGGAGAGTTCGTACGAAGGCCAATCGGACGAACCGCAGTACGTGGCCCTCGAGCAGAACCATGAGGTCCTCTTCCTCTACCCGACCAACAACTACCCCCCGGACATCGTCTTCATCCACCCGACCGAGTCGATCTACCGCATTGACGCGGACCACCCGGACGTCCCGCTCGAGATTATTGTCAGCGACCCCGACGACCCCATAACGGGGGTGGAGAGCACGTTCACCGTGTGGGCGTGCATTGCGTGGGAACCGACTTGCTTCGACCGTCACGAACTGAACGACACCACGACAGACCCCAACACGCGCGAGGTCCGCTACTACGGATCGTTCAATGTCACCAACGTGAATGAGTGGCCAAGCGGCCAGTACTATGTGTGTGCCAAGGCGTCCGACGGCCTCCAGGAGAGCGCCTGGAACTGTCGCGATGTCTCGATCGTGCAGGTCATCCGGCCGATCCCCGTCCCGGAGCTCTCGGCCGGCGGTGTGGTCACCGACCATGCGACGAAACTGATCTCGTTCAACGGGCGCGTCAACAACATGGACATGCTCCAGGATTTCACGCCCTCGATTGACATCATGATCTACCGGTGGGACTTCGACGGCGACGGGCGGTGGGACTATTACTCGTCAACCTCCGGGCAGACGACCCACCTCTACCCGAACGCGGGCGAGCGGATCATCTACCGCGCAAACTTCTCCGTCGTGGACACACTGGGCCGGGAGTCGGCCAATGTCAGCCGCGAGGTGACTATCGACCCCTTCATCGTGACCCCGCCGGGCTTCCTGTGGACGTACGCCTTGGTCATTGTTTACTCGATCCTGGGCGCCGTGCTGCTCACAGGCACGGCCTACACGGTCCAGCGCAGGCGCCACCGGATTGAGGAGGACGAGACAAAGCGACGGGAGGCCGAAATCCTGGCCAACATCCACGAGTGCCCCCGGTGCGGGGATCTCCTTCCCGAGAAGTTCGCGGTCTGCGTGAGTTGCGCAACAGAGGACACGATCGCCTCGGTCAAGAAGACCGTCGCCGAGCTAAAGCACGTGGGTGTGATCGTGCTGGAGGAGGAGGACCTGATCGAAAAGGCGGCCGTCGCATTCGAGGGCCGCGACTTCGAGACGGCCAACCAGTTCCTTGAGAAAGTGAAGCAGCGCGTGGAGGTCAACAAGACGCGCCACGCGAATACGACCAACCTGATCCGCAAGGGGAGGCTGCACATCCGGATGCTCCAGGAGCAGGGGAAGGACGTTGCGGCGCTCGAGCCGGAGCTCTACCACGCGGAGCTCGCGCTTGGAAGGTCGGACTTCGACGGGGCCGACCAGATGGTCGAGATGATCCGGACGAAGCTCCAGGCGGTCGTTTATGAGGACAAGCGGCGGGAGATCCTCGAGCGGTTCACGAAACTGGAGCGGCGGATCAAGGCGGCTCCTCCAGCCGGAGACGAGGAGGCGAAGGTGGAATTCACCGAGGCCACCAAGTTCTTGCAGCGCGCGAAGCTCGCGCTCGGGAAACGCCGGTACGTGGAGTCCGTCGGCTACTACACGCAGGCGTTCACGCTCGTCGAGGGCGCGCCACCGGAGAAGATCCTCACGGAGCCCACGGACGAGGAGCTCGACCTCTTCGAGACCCGCATGAAGATGGTGGAGGAAGGCGTGTACATGGGGCCCGCCGAGGCGGCCGGGGAGCGGGTGGAGAAGGTCTGGCGGCCCGGCGAGAAGGAATTCGATGTCGGCAGCGGCGACGACTTCAAGCCAGGTGAGGGCGCGGGCACGATGGAGGAGGATCGCGCGCACGGCCGCTCCTTTGGTGAGGCCCAGGACGTTCCCCCGGCGGTGAAACCAGAGGCCCACGAACCCGTACCCGAACCCGCCGCCAAGGAGGCGCCGGCTGAAGAGCTCCCGGCGCCCAAGACGCCCGCCGAGCCCGAGATGCCAGGCGCAACCGAAACACCGGAGGCGGATGACGGGGCGGCCCAAGCCCCGGCGGCGGCCGCCCTGGCCTGTTCCGTCTGCGGAACGGCGCTCAAACCCGCGTGGAAGCGTTGCCCGAAGTGCGCGACGCCCGTACCGAAGGCAAGGGGCGAGGCGCCGGCTGCGCCGGCAACCGAACAGGCGCCGCAGGCGCCGCCTGCGGCAGGGCCCGCGAAGGGGGCGCCCACGCAATGCCCGAACTGCCAGAAGTCCGTCAAGGCCAACTGGAAGAAGTGCCCGTACTGCGCGACACCGCTGGTGTAGGGCGGCTCACCGGACCGCGCGCACGCGGCGCCAGACGATCTCCTTGCGAGCGGGGCCCACGCCCACCATGGTGACCGGGCAACCGGCGGTTCCCTCGACGAGATCCACGTAGAGCCGCGCGGGCTTGGGGAGCTCCTCGATCGTGTCGCCCTTTGCGACAAGCGCCGGCCAGTCGACCTCCGGGATGGGGACGACTTCTTTCCACACCGGCTTGCACCGGGCCAGGGTTTCCGCGCGCGCCGGGACCGAGGTGATCTCCTTGCCGTCCAATGTGTACGCGATGCAGACCTTCAGCGGAGACATCCCCTGGAGCACGTCCAACTTCGTGAGCGCGATCTCCGTGATGCCCGAGAGGCGCGCCGCGTACCGGAGGATGACGAGGTCCAGCCACCCGCACCGGCGGGGCCGCCCTGTGGTCGTTCCGAACTCGCCGCCCGCGGCCCGCAGCGCCTCTCCCCCGTCCTCGTCCTTCAGTTCCGAGGGGAACGGGCCGCCCCCCACTCGGGTTGTGTAGGCCTTCGTGACCCCGACGACCCGCTCGATGCTCCGGGGGGGCAACGCCGAAAGCGCGGCCGCTGCGCCGGCCGTGCAGTTCGAGGACGTGACATAAGGGTAGGTACCGAAGTCCAGGTCGAGCATCGTCCCCTGGGCCCCCTCTAACAAGATGTGCTGCCCCGCGTCGCTTGCGGCCCAAAGGCCTTCCTCCGTGTCGCCGACAAACGGCCGCAACTTCTCTGCGATCGGTCGCAGCGCCTCGAGCGCCGCCTTGGCGTCGATTTGCCCTCGCTGTTCCTCCGGAAGATAGAGGGCCGCCCGGCGTGCCGCCGCCTCCACGCCCTGGGCGAGCGCGTCGGGGTCAACGAATTCACCCATCCGCATCCCGTAACGTGCGGTCTTGTCCCGGTAGACTGGCCCGATGCCGCGCAGGGTGGTGCCGACCTCGCGGTCCGCGCCCCGACTCGCCTCCTCGTGCGCGTCGATCAACTTGTGGAAGGGGAGCACCACGTGGGCACGCTCGGACACCAGGAGGGCAATCTTCCCGACGATCGACTCGGCTTCCTGAACCTCCTTGAGCAGGACCTCCGGGTCCAGCGCGACGCCCGGCGCGATGATGTTCTGTGTGCCCTCGCGCACCGTGCCGGACGGGACCAGGTGGAAGGCGAACTTCTTCCCTTCGGCAATGATCGTGTGGCCAGCGTTTGCGCCTCCATTGAAGCGGACGACCACGTCGGCGTCGGCCGCCAGCGTGTCAGTGATCTTGCCCTTGCCCTCGTCCCCCCACTGGGTGCCCAAAACGACGGTGACGGCCACGAACTGTCCTCGGGCCGGCTAGCGACCTGATCCCATTTGAGACTTGATGGCGCCACCGCCCGAAACCGGCTCGCGGGGGCCCGTGGCCATGTCCCTTCTAGCTCCGGCCAGATTGGGAATGATTATATCGCCACCGCCAAATCGGAGCGTGTCTGGCTCTACGGCCTGGACGCGCCTGATTGGGGAGGTTTCGACCGTTGGAAGGGAACCGGCCACGTACGGGACGCGACACCGGGGCCCGCCCCACCGCCAGGTCCCGGTGGGCCCGCGCGGGGCTGGTGGCCGCGCTCCTGGCGTTTGGTGCCCTGGCGCTCGTGGCCCTCTCGGGCGGGGCGAGCGCCTACCACGGCAACGCGACGTGCCAGGGGGGCGGGTACACGCAGACGTGGAACGTCGACGTGACCATCTTCGTGCCGCTTACGCCCATCGTCGACGAGTGCATCCTGGTAAGGGCCAATGTGACGGTCGATGCACTCGGCGAGCTGCGCCTGCGCGACTCGCGGATGGTCTTCGACAACACCCTCGGGAACTTCACGCTCTTTGTCAACGGTACTACGTTGCTCGAATTCCGTGACGATGACGGCAATACGAGCACAAACGACCGCAGTTGGCTCGGGGTCCTCGACACCAACATTACTTGGACCGGATTCTTCTTCGCGAACGGGCCCGGCGCGCGGATCTTCTTCAACGACACGGACATCGTCGGAGGGGGCCTTCCTGGCGGGGGCATCTCCTCGGTCGGCGGGTTCTATGTCGATGCGCCCTCCGACTTCTCGTGGAGCCGGGTCACGCACACGACGCCGTCCACCGGGCTCATCCTCGTGAACTACACGGATGGGCTCACGATCCCCGACTACGCGGTGAGCGGCGTCCTGGCGACCCCGTTCCTCTACGGCCTCGTCCTCGACCGCTGCTCGAATGTGACGATCACCGGATACTCGAACCCGGGGCTGCCGGGCGAGACCGGGATCTTTGTGGACGAAAGCGATAACATTGCGATCCGGAACTCCACGGCGAAAACCATCCAAACGGGGTTCCGTTTCCTGATCGTGACCGACCTCCTCATCGAGGACACGGACAGCCTCCGGCATAGCGATCGGGGCTTTTGGCTTGAGCGCGTCGACGGAGCCGTCTTGAACCGCGTCAGCGCCAACGTGACGATCAGCGCCCAGTACGGGCTGTTCCTCGATTCCTCGAAGCGGGTCGAAGTGACGCTGGCCACCCTGCGGAATCACCGAACGGCGGACTTCACCGCCGTGGGGACGACGCGGTGGGTCAACGTCACCGATGCCACCATGACACGGGGCCCTTCGGGCAGCGGAATCCGCATCCAGGGAAACACGGGTGACTCCGACTCGGCCGCCGACATCGCGTTCCGGCAAGTCAACGTGACGCAAAAGGGGCAGGTCGGCGGCTACGCGGTCTACCTGAGATACGCCAACCGCGTCCTCTTTGAGGACACCCACATCGCCCGGTCGGCTGGGACCGGCCTCTGGCTCGACTCGTCGGCAGACGTGCGCTTTGTCTCAGGGACCATCACATCCTGTACGGGGGGTGCGGTTTACTCCACCAGCGCCAACGTGACGATCGAGCGCTCGGACCTGATCAACAACTCGGGCGGTGGCCTCACGGTCGGCGGCGGGTCGTTCACGCTTGAGACGGTCAACGTCCGGGGCACCGGACCGGGCGGCTTCTCGATCCGGAGCACGCGCACCGCGACGCTCACGGGCAATAGTTCCATCCTCAACTCGACTCTCGAGGGGTACCCCGAGGACGTCGTCCAGATTCACCTCACCGGACAGAGCGCGGGCGCCCGACTGCGGGTCTCCAACGTCCAGTTCGTACGCCAGTCCAATGTGCAACAGCTCTATTTTGCCCTAAACCTCGAGGGCTTCTCGAGCGTCGATGTGGGGGCATCGTCCATGAGCAGCTTCGGAATACGCGTAGCGCGGACATCCACCGTGAACATTGTCGGCCCCTCAATGGAACTCCTGCTGCTCCTGGCAAATACGACACTCCTCAGGTTCGAGGACGTTGCGTCCCTCGTGGTGCGGGGGGTCACCTTCGGGGCCGACCCGCTCGCTGGACAACTGGGCACGGTCATCCACGTCACAAACCTGACCGGTTCTGCGACCTTCGCTGACATGGCGCTGCCCCGCGCGGACTTCGGGATCACCGTCCAAGGCCTCGGGGGCGTATTCTTGGCCTCCGTGATTGTGCAAAATGTATCGATGATAGCGTTCATCGAAGGCGTGAACGCCCAGGTGGTCCACGATGCGCAGTTGAGCAACATAACGGTCTACCGCTCGCAGCGGGCGGTGGTCGTTGGATCTTGGGGCACGGGCACCCGGTTTGCCTTGGCAGATTCGACACTACAGGCCAGCGGTGTGGCCGTTGGGACGTCCGGCACTGACGAACAGGCCCTCATCCAGGTCACGAATATCACATTTGACCGCACGAACTCGACGCCCGCGGTCGGCCTCTTCATCAACACGGCAAAGGAGGTATGGATCGCCGGGGTCCGCGTCCGTGGGATCCATACAGGCGTCGATATCCTGGACGCCCGGTGGGTGCGCCTCTCCGACATGGACTTTGAGGACAACACGTGGGGCCTGCGCGTCCAGGCCGCCGCTGGCGTGCCTACGGATGTGAACTGGACCGTCGACCGGGACACGCGCATCTCCAACTCCCACATTCGCATGCGGGGCGACGTGTGGGTGTTCGACTCGGCACTGTCAATCACCGCAGGCAGCTCGATAAGCCTCTTCGCCACCGACCGCTCCCCCACATACACGCGTTTTCACTTCGAAGGGGCCTCCCGCCTGGATCTCAACGAGAGCTCCCGGGTGTTCGGTGAGGCCGGAATCCCCGTGATCGGCTCGATCGACGCCCGCTTCACCATGGAACTCTCCGCCCAGTCGACCATCTCGGTCGCGGACGCCCTGCTCGATGGGCTGGGCCGAACCGGTGCCGTACCGCCGGAGCAGAAAGGCCTCTATGTCCAAGCGCAGGACACGACGCTCAGGAATGTCACCTTCCTCAACGTGACGAGCGCGATCAGCGCGAGCGGCGTGGACGTCACCGTGATCGGCTGCACGATCCGCGGCGTCGACGGGCAGGACAAGGCCATCGAAGTTTGGAATGCTACGGTCACCGTCCGTTCGGGCACTTCCTTCGCGTTTATCGACGGCGTGAGGGTGCAAAACGGGGTTGCCGACATCTCGAACGCCTCCTTCGACGGCGTGGGAGCCGCGTTGGCCGCCATCGCCTCCTCGGCAGACTTCGTAGACTCGTCTATCTCCAGTTCGACCGAAGCGATCCGCGCGACGTTCTCGAGCAGCGTTATGGCCTGCCGGCTCTTCGTGATCCAGGGTCAGGTGTTCTACGCCGACGGCGGCTCGACCATCCGGATCTGCGACAGCTACACGATTTTCGCCCGGGACGGCGATGTCCACGGCGGGGCGGTCGTGGAGTACGAGAACACGTATGTCGACAATTTCGATGAGAGTGGGAGGATGACCTATTCGACCGACACCGCAGGCGGGAGATTCGTGGCCTACTGGGAATTGAGCTTCTTTGTCTCGTCGTGCCCTCCGGACTACAGCCGGCCGGTTGCCGGGGCAGACATCGACGTATTCGACCGCTGGAGCTCGGTCATCTTCGGTAACCAGACGACGGATTCCAGCGGATTTGCAGGGCCTCACCGGTTCCGGCACTACGAGTCACAGGACAACGTCGAGGTCTACTATGGTCCCCTCACCATGACCGCGCGGCTCGGCGCGCTTGTTTCGAGCGTGACCAGCCAGGCAAACCAGACCGAGGACATCCTCATCTGCCTTGACGACAAGCCCCCGAACATTCACCTCATCTACCCCGCCACGCTGGAGCCAGCACCGACCAGGAACCGGACCATCACCATCCGTGGGAGCTCGTCGGACAACGTGTCAGACATCGAGGAGCTATGCATGTCCGTGAACGGTGGGGAGTGCACGCCGCTGCCGCCGAACTTCGACACTCAGCGGCCTCTGCAGGAAGGCCTGAACACGATCCTCATCGTCTCGCGAGACACCTTCGGCAACGAAATCCGGGTCACGATACGCGCCGTCCGGGACACGACGCCGCCGATGTTCCTCGACTGCAACCCATCGTTCACGTTCAAGGGGGCCGTGGCTGAGGTCGACTTGGCCTGCCAGATGGCGGGAGATCCGGTTGATCCCCCCACGATCTCCGGTGTTGCGGCGTCGCGCGGGTCGATCGACGCGATGCAGGTCCTCTCCGCGCACATCACGCTCATCGAGGGGTCCAACACCTTCCGGATCACGGTCGCAGATGCTCTGGACAACCGCAACGGAACCGACTTTTCCTGGACGCTGGACACCAAGCCGCCCAAACCCACGCTTACGAGCGGGTACAACCAGACGGTGTCGCGTGACTACGGGATCTTCATGAGGGGTACCGTGCCGGCCGACACGGCTAGCGTCGAGGTGGACGGGGTCTCAATTGACTTTGGGGGGCTCTCCTTCAGCCATGAATGGAAGAACCTCACGGAGGGGTTCAACTGGCTTGACCTTATGATCACGGACGATGTGGGCAATGTCTGGACAAGCCCCTTCTGGGTTGACCTCGACAAGACCACGAATTGCACGCTCTTCGCTCCAGACGACGGGATTCGCTGGAGCCTTCCCACGATCGCGGTCGGCGGCTCGTGTGACCGGGACGTCGTTGTCCGGATCGAAGGGGTCGCCGGGGCCCTCTACCCGGCGGAGGACGGGCGGTGGTCCGGTGAGGTAGGCCTTCACCAGGGGCCGAACATCATCACCGTAAACGGCGAGGACCCCAACGGCGCGAATTGGACCGTTTCGGTTCGCGTGACCTACGACGCCACCGGTACGAACGGGGACCTACCCTTTGCGTTCATCGTGATGGTCATCCTGGCGGCCGGCGTCCTCATCGCGGCTGTAGTCCTGATGCGCCGGCCGCGCCGGCCGCCGCCGAAGGAGATGCCCCGGCCGATGACGGGCGCGCAGAAGGCCCCTCCGCGCGCGAAGCCTGCGCCCATGCGGCTGCCAGAGATCCCGGAAGACCAAGAGTGGCGCCGGCCCCCGCCGCAGCGGTAGGCCCGCACCACAGGT
>CBEUCC010000052.1:0-16201 GCA_965541515.1 uncultured Thermoplasmata archaeon | reverse complement strand
CCCTGTCGGCCGACATCATCCCCTTCTCCCTCGTCGTTCTCTTCAACGGAGCGCTGCTGCTCGTCGTCGCCGGGCCGGTCGCCTTCGCGGCAATCGGCGCGCGCCGCCGCCAGTTCCGGTGGCCCCAATCGCTCGCGGGGTACCCGAAACCGGTCGCGTCCGTGAACCTCAGCCGCGAGTTCCTTATGGGCAGCGTTGAGGGTGGCGTTTGGCGGCCGCGCTTCTTTGTCGCGCGCGGGAGCCACTCGGACGAGAAGCAAAGGGAAGCGCTCGAGTTCCTGAAGGCACACGGAGAGGCAGCCGTGTTCGTCTCGCCGAAGTTCCCCTTCATGGTCTACCTGCTTGCCGGGCTCGTGATCGCCGTCTTCCTGACGAGCCCGCTCCACTGGTTCTAGCGCGAGTCGAGGTCAACCGACATTGCGTCCAGGGTCGCTGGCCGGCCCCGTGTGGGCATGCATGAATGGGCACGGCCCGATTCCTCGGCAGCCGCCCAAGCCGGTCGGATAGGGCCAAGGGTTTTTGCTGCGGAAGGCAGAACCCGCAGCCCCATGGCGGCCCGCCGGAAACGGCAATCAGGCAAGGGCAAGCGCGCACCGACACGGGGCAAAGCGCACGCCGACCGCGCAGACGAGGTCGTGCTGCAGGTCGCGGTGGACGTGACGACGCTCAAGCGAGGGCTCCAGATCGCGCGGGAAGCCGCGCGGGGCGGCGCGCAGTGGGTCGAGGTCGGCACGCCGCTGCTAAAGAGCGAAGGGATGGAGACGGTCCGCGCGTTCCGGCGCGAGCTGAAGGGGAAGGTCATCGTCGCCGACATGAAGACGGCGGACGTCGGCGGCGCGGAGGTTGAGCTCGCGGCCAAGGCCGGCGCCCATGTCGTCCATGTACTCGCCAGCTCGCACGACGAGACGATCCGCGATGCGGTTCGCGCCGGGCGCAAGTACGGTGCGTGGGTCGCTGTCGACCTCATCGGCATCGGGGACAAGGTGAAGCGCGCGCGCGAGGTCGAGGCGTTCGGCGTCCACCACGTGAGCGTCCACGTCGGAGTCGACGAGCAGATGGTCGGCCTCTCGCCGGTCGAGATGGTGCGCAACGTGGCCGAGGCCGTCTCGGTGCCGGTCGCAGTCGCGGGCGGCCTAAACTCCGAGACGGCGCCCGCCGTCGTACGCGCCGGCGCCACGGTCGTCATCGTGGGCGGTGCGGTCACGAAGGCCGAAGACCCCGCCGGGGAGACGCGCAAGATCCTCAAGGCGATCAACACGCGGAAAGCCATCCCCACCGAGCTATTCCGCAAGTATCGCCAGGACGAGCTCGTGGAGGCTTTCCGTCTGGTGTCGACGCCGAACATCACGGACGGCGCACACCGCAAGGGCGCGATGGTTGGCCTGCGCCCGGTCATCGCGCGCGGGACGAAGATGGTCGGCCGCGCGGTTACCGTGCGGACGGCCGACGGCGACTGGGCAAAACCGGTCGAGGCCATCGATGTCGCCAAGTCGGGGGAGGTCATCGTTGTGGACGCCCACGGGGGGACGACCGCCGTCTGGGGAGAACTCGCGTCGTGGTCGGCGAAGGTCAAGGGGCTCTCGGGCGTCGTCGTGGACGGCGCGATCCGCGACATCCCCGGCATCCTGTCCATGGGGTTCCCCGCGTTTGCGCGCCACACATCACCCCATGCCGGAGAGCCGAAGGGCCACGGGGAGGTCGGGGCGGACATTGTCTGCGGCGGCCAACCGGTGAGCACCGGCGACTGGATCATCGGCGACGAGTCGGGTGTCGTCGTCGTCCCCCAGGAACGCGCGGTCGAGATCGCGAACCGCGCCGTGAATGTGTACGAGACTGAGAACCGCCTGCGCCAGGAGATCCGACGCGGGTCGACGCTCTCGAAGCAGCTCGAACTCGAGAAGTGGGAGAAGGTCGGCTAGCCCTGCGCCCCTGCCAGGAGCCCCGCGCGCACGATGTTGAACGACTCGCGGTCCCGGGGTGAAAGCAGCGCCACGAACTTCGACTCGCGGTCGAGCGCGCCGGGCCACCGGGCGATGAGTGCCCCTCCTGCGGACGTCAGGCGGCAGTAGGGGGCAAGGCGTGGCTCCTTCTCGTGCAGCCAGTCGAAGACGTTCACGAGCCGCCGGAAGTGCTCGTGGCCGATGGCGCCGACCTGGGCAGGCGAGAGGTACGTCGCGTAGCGGGAGAGGTCGGACAAGCGCGGGGGCAGCGGCTTCCCGAGCGCATCGGCCGTAAAACGCCACCGCACGCTTTCGTGCTCGGGCCCCGAGAGGCCCGTGAGGGGTGCGGTGCGCTGGGCGATCGCGACGAGGTACTTGTCGGCAAGGGCGTCCTCGGCGGCCGTGGCGCGTTCCCCGGGGTCACCCCCGCCCGTGTCGGGCGGCTCGTCCCTCCACCCGTGGGGGAGGATGAGCACACCGGTCATGAACGGCCCGCGCGGGTCTACCCGCGGCGGATCGAGCTCTCCCTCGCCCGCGTACTCGAAGTGGACGCGGGCCCGCACCGTCGACCCCGCGAGGTAGAGGTCCGCCTGCGCCCTCACGGAGGGCAGCCGCGCGGTCTCGCCCGCGGAGGCCAACACCTTCCCTGCGTCGGGCGCCGTCGCTGGCGGCGGAAGTTGCCGGACCTCGACCCTCCCGTCGTCGGCGCGGCTTGCCACCTCGAGGGGCGTCCCCTGCCTCGGGACGACACCCGCACCGATCCAGCCGGCAAGCAGCGCGGAGAAGGCCGCCGGCGACTCGGACGCCGGCGCGGCGTACCAGAACACGTAGGTGTCGTCGTCGGTATTCGCGTCGGTCACACGCGTCCCCGAGGCGCAACCTGGCCTGCACCGAATAACGGTTTCTGTGGCATTCTGGCCGAGGGAACTTTCTTCTACCGACCTCCCGCTCCCCCGATATCCGCCATGCCAGACTACGACCCGTCCGCGATAGAGGCGCGCTGGCAGGAGGCCTGGGAGCGCGAGCGTCTCTTCGAGCCAGTGGCCAAGGACGGCGCCCGGAAGTTCATGATCGTCTTCGCGTACCCGGGCATATCGGGCTACCTCCACGTCGGCCACATGCGCGGCTACACCTACTGCGACGCGATTGCGCGCTACCACCGGCACCTCGGCGAGACCGTCCTCTTCCCCGCGGGCTTCCACGCCACCGGGATCCCGGCCGTGTCGTTCGCGCGCAAGGTGGAGCGGGCCGACCCGGCGACCATCGAGACCCTCACGGCCGAGCGCACGCCCAAGGAGTCCATCGCGGGCCTCAAGGACCCCGAGCGAGTCGTCGAGTTCTTCCGGAAGGTGTACGAGGAACGCTACTGGCGGGCGTTTGGATTCTCAATCGACTACAGCCGCCTCACGTGCACGACGGACCCCGGGTACAAGCGCTTCATCCACTGGCAGTTCCGGCGCCTCCACGACGCCGGGCTGCTCATCCAGAAGCCACACTACGCGCCCTTCTGCCCGGCGTCGGGCCCCGTCGCCGTCGACGCGTCGGAGACGGATGTGTCGAGGGGGGGCGACGCGGAGACAGTCGCGTTCTTGGCGCTGCGGTTCCGCGACAGCGAGGGGCTTGTCTTCCCGTGCGCCACGCTGCGCCCCGAGACGGTGTTTGGCGTCACGAACATCTGGGTGAACCCCACCGCCACCTACACGATCGCCAAGGTAGCGGGCGAGCAGTGGCTCCTCTCGGAGCCGGCGCGCGTCAAGGCGGAGTACCTCTTCGAGGGCGGCGCCAAGGAGGTCGGGAGAGTCGAGGGCCGGGAACTTGTCGGGCGCAAGGTCCGCGCGCCGGTCACCGGCAAGGAGGTCCCGGTATTCCCGTCGCCGTTTGTCGACACGCGCGTGGGGACGGGCGTGGTCATGAGTGTCCCTGCCCACGCCCCTTACGACTTCCAGGCGCTCGAGGACCTCCGCGCGCAGCCGCAAGGGGTGGACCCGGCGCTCATCGAATCGGCACGCCCGATCGTGATGGTCGGAGCCGCGGGGGCGACGGAACCCCCGCCGGCCGAGGCCGCCGCCCGCGCACACGGCGCCAGGTCAATTGCGGACCGCGCGGCGCTAGAGGCGGCCACGGAGGAGGTGTACGCCAACGAGTTCCGGGAAGGGCGCATGCTCCAGAACACCGGCGACTTCGCGGGGATGTCGGTCGCCGCCGCGCGCGAGAAGCTCGCGGGCGAGGCGGAGGCCGCAGGGGACGCCGTCCCCTTCCATGAGTTCTCGAAGGAGGTCGTCTGCCGCTGCGGCGAACAGGTGCTGATCAAGCGCATCCCCGACCAGTGGTTCATCCACTACGCGCAGGGCGAACTCACAAAGCGCGCGGCCGAGCACGCCAAGACGATGCGGATCGACCCCCCGGAGGTCGCACGCGACATGCCTGGGATCCTCGAGTGGTTCGGCGACCGCGCGTGCATCCGGCAAGGCGCGTGGCTCGGCTCGCCGTTTCCGCTGGACGACCGGTGGGTCATCGAGCCCATCTCCGACTCGACGCTCTACCCCGCCTACTACACTGTCTCGGGGATGGTGAACCGCGGGGAGGTCCGCGAGGAGTCGCTCTCGGACGCGTTCTTCGACTTCGTGTTCCAAGGCCACGGCTCGCCCGACAAGGTACCGGGCGTCAAGCCGGAGGCCGTCGCCGAGGCGCGACGCCAGTTCCTCCACTGGTACCCGCTCGATGTGAACCTCGGCGGCAAGGAGCACAAGACCGTCCACTTCCCAGCGTTCATCAAGACCCATGTGGCGCTCCTCAAGCCAGAGCACTGGCCCCGCGGGGTCTTCGTCAACTGGTGGGTGACGATGGGCACCGGCTCGAAGATATCGAAGTCGAAGGGCGGCGTCGAGCCCGTCGCGGACCTCGTCTCCAAGTTCGGGGTCGACGCGATGCGCCTCTACTACTGCCACGCCGGGGCGCCGTGGCTCGACGTCGAGTGGGACCCCTCGGGGGTGCTCGACTACCGCGCGCGACTGGGCCGGATCCACGACACCGTCCACCGGGTCGCTGCGGGCGACCTCGTCGCGCTTGGCGTCGCCTCTGACCTGCCGGCGCCGGCCACGCTCGACCGGTGGCTCGCATCCTCGCTAGAGCGCCGTCTTGAAGGCGCCCGCGAGGGTTGGCGGCAACTCGATTTCCGCCAGGTCACGGCCCCCGTGTTCTTCGGGATGATGGGCGACATCCGGTGGTACGCGCGCCGGGGGGGTCGGAACCTCGAGGCGCTGCGCGCCTTCTGCCGCGCGTGGGCGGTTTCAATGGCGCCCGTCGCGCCGCACCTTGCCGAGGAGCTGCACCGGGCGCTCGGCGGCGGCGGGTTCGTATCTGTCGCGCCGTTGCCGGGGGCCGCACCCCAGGGCCGCGACCCGACGGCGGAGTTCGTGGAGGACTACCTGCAGGCGCTGCTGGCCGACACCCAGCGGATCCGGCAGGTGGCAGAGGGGTTCCAGGTCGAGCACGCCGTCGCGTCGCTCGTCCAGTCGCTCGCGGGCAAGACGGTCCGGGGCGAGCTCGTGGGGGACGAGCGTCCGCTCGTCGTGCCGGTGGACGTGAAGGCCAACGAGAAAGTGGAGAACACCCGAGTCGACGCGCTCTTCGGCCACGGCCACGCGGCCATCGCGACGGACATTCGCGGGCGGCCACTCACCACGACCGACGCGGTCGAGGTCCTGCAGGCGCTCGTGGCAGACGGCGCGGTCGGGCGCGGGTGGCTGGTTGCGGCCACGGGCGCCTCGCCGGCCGTGCGCGAGGAGGCCAAGGCCGCGGGGCTCCTCTTCAGCGGTCCGGCCGAGCTCGATCTCCTTGCGGCGGAGAACAACCTGCCCCCCGCCAGGGTGCAGCCTCGCCGGGTGACGGTAATCTCCGCGCCCCAGTGGACGCTGGACGCCTACGCCCGCACGTTGGCCGACGCGCAGGAGCACGGCAAACCCAGCATGGGCCGCGTGCTCAAGGCGATGGCCGGTGACCCCGCGTTCAAAGCGCACACGGGGGCCGCGCAGAAGGTCGTGCAAGTCGCCGTGCAGGACCTCTCGGCCCGCCGGCCCGAGGAGATCCATACGCGCGCGCGGGCGCTCGAGGGCTTTGACGAGTTTGAGGTGCTCAAGGAGACGGCGCCGTTCCTGGCTGGCGAGTTCGCCTGTCCGGTCGACATCCTATCGGCGGAAAACCCGGAATCGGCGGACGGACGCTTCCAGGGAAAGGCGGAGCAAGCGGCGCCGCTGCGGCCGGGTGTGGCGATCGAGTACTAAAGCCCGATCAGGCCTCGAAGACGACCTGGCAGTGTGGACATGAGGAGTCCTCTTCCTTGACGATCCCGTGGCAGCTGGGGCACTCGTAGGCCACCTCCTCGTCATCGACAGCCGCCTGGACTTCGCTCTCCAGTTCGCCGAATAGGTCCTCGAGTTCGTCCGAGGTGGAAACGGCCTCGGCCGCCGTGGCGGGGGTGCTCGGGGGCAACTCAAACGCGCCCTCATCCTCATCCTCATCCTCCGCCCCCCCCTCGGTGGCCGTCGCCGCTGCGGTCGCCCCGGCCGGCGGTTCGGCCGCCTGGGGTGCTCCCGGCGCCTCGGCCTTCACGGACTGCCCTTGGGCGTCCGGTGCGGCCGACGCGCGGGCCGGAATCTCGTCCATCTCACCGTACGCGACCGGCCTGGCGTCCCCCGGGAATCCCCGGGTCGTCAGGAACCCGATGACCGAGAGCCCGGCGCCGGTGGCGGCAGCCACCGCCATGGCCAACACGAAGTTCGCCTGGCTAGCCCCGACTGTGTTGACCGCGCGGCCGGCAAAGAGTGTGTCGTAGTTCGATACGAGGACGAAGCCGACGAAACCGGCGACCATCAGACCGAGGCCGACCGCCCCGAGGGTTCCGACCCGCCGCGCGAGGGGCCCGATGAGCGGCCACTGCGCGAACATCCCGCCGTCCACAGCGGGCTTGGCGCGCTTGGGTGGCCGGGCCGGCTTCGACGCCCGCGCCGGGGGTGCGGTGGACGGCTTGGCCGCCGCGGCAGGCGGTTTCGGGGGGACGGCCGCCGCGGGAGGGGCCTCGTCCTCCTGTGCCCCGAATTTCAGCCCGCACGAGGGGCAAGCTACCCAATTCTCTTCTACAGGGGATTCGCATTCAGGGCAGACAAATTCGGAGAGACCCTCATCGGCCATTGCCGCGCGCCCCACTCAGGGACACGTAAGACGTTATTTAACGCTTGAGCCGCGGGCCCGCCGAAGCGCGGCCGCGTGAGAGCTCCCTAGAGATCCTTGACCAGGGTGTACGAGGTGCGCTGGCCCCCCCGGCCGACATCCTTCGCCTTCCACCCCATCTTCTTGATGAGTTCGATCTTCTCGGTCGACCGGGCGTCAGCCATATAGAGTTCGGCCTTCACCCGCTTGAGGTGGCGGCGCCTGGCCTGCAATTCCAGGAACTTCACCATCCGCTCGACGACCGAAGCCTCCTCGGTCCAGTCGTCGACCGTGAGCGCCTGGACAAACAACTCGTCGTTCTCGAGCGTGAACGCCGCCTGCCCGAGCATCGTGCCCCCGTCATCGTACATGCGAACGACGTCGGTCCCCTCGTGCGCGAACTTGTCCTTGGTCATCTCGAAGGCCACGCGCTTTCGCTTCTTCGAGATGCGGTTCCTGAGGCCTTCGATGAACGGTTCGCCGCGAAGGACAGGCATCGTCTGGTCTCTCCGGTACGGCGCCGCATTTTCGGGTGGCTATAAAAAGATAGGCGGGCGACGGCACCGGTCGTCAGGGCGGGCCGGTGTCGGTGGGTCGACCGTCGGGGGCGACGCGGCGGCGGCGGGCGACCATTACGATGAGCGAGACCGCAAGAATGGGCATAACGAAGTCTTGGAATTCAGGTATTGTGTTGAAGTCCGAAGACGTGTTGTTGTCCGTGCTTTGCCAGCTACCCGTAGCATCGGGGAACCTCCCCCAGGCTTCGCGAGCCACCTGGCTGCTCTGTGGAACGGTCGCGGTATCTAGGTCCATGTGCGAGGTATCCCCTGTGCAATTATCGCAACGTAGCTGCAGATTGTAGGTGAAACTCGTAGGAGAGTAGGTCAAGGCGCTAACTGTTGCGATCGCAAAACCGTCGCTGTTTGTGCTACCCGAATACGAAACATTCGCGTCCTGGAAAAAGCAGGGCGGACAGTTGCTGAAATCGATGTGATACATGATGAGGTAGATCTGTGGGTTCGTCAGGCTGATACTCGCCTGACCCACAGGGTCATAGATCTCGACCCAATCGGAATTGAATTGCATCTCATTGATGACGAGGTCGGCCGACCCTCGATTCCCGGGTGGCATGTAAGCGAGCACACGCACGGGCGAATTCTCCAAGGGCCGGTAATAGCGGACATCTGGAACCCCTGAGGAGTGAACCCCGCCCTGGTCGGGCACGCTCACATTCAACCACGAAGGAACCGGTGCGTCGAGATTGATGTCCAGCGTGATGATCCCGGAAAACGAAGAGCCTGGAGCTATGACCATTAGCGACGCGAGGGGGAGGACGGCGCGCCCCGCTTGGTCAAGAGTACCCGACGAAATGGGCTCCCGTTCAAGGTCAGCCGCGTCAAAGCGACCGTCCGCGCCGATGTCCTCGAACAACCATATCCGTTCGACGACTTCTCCCCCCAACCCATCCACTTGCATCGAGAAGCCATCGATAGCGCCAGCTCGTTCGTTGGATGATGGGGCGCTCAGGTAGAGGGACAGAACCGGGACATGCGTATCCCCCTGGAACGCGTTCCGCGTGAGCCCGTAGTTCTCGTCGTAGACGAGGAAGTCGCCCCCTCCCCGGAAGCCCGCATCCCGCACGATCGTCTCGTCGCTCTGCCCCGTCGTGCCCGCCATCTGGAACACGTACCGCACGCGCCCGCACGGCCCGTTGCAAAGCTGGGCGGCGCTCAGCTGCGTCTCCATCTTGTTCGAGTCGAAACCGACCTGGAAGCCACCGCCGGCGACAGCGAACCTCTTCGTCGCATTGTTCCACACCTGGACCTGGGCGTCCTGGAGGACCGGCGACCGGCCGCCCCCCCCTCCCTGGGCCCCCACCGTTACAATCGCGTCGATGCCCATCCTCTCGAACCGCTGCCACCCCGTGTTCCGGTTCGAATCCGTGTCGACGAAGATCGTCGCCACATTGTCGGTCACCGGCTGTGCGGGTCCCCTGGTGGAGGGCTGCGACGGCCGCGGGGCAAAGGGCCACGCTAGCGGCTGGCTCTCCATGATCGTCCCGTCGACCTGGAGGTAGAAGGACACGACCTGCGCGGCGGTGTTCACGTCCGCGCGGCTCGCCCGGATGTCCACCGACCGGTCGACGAGCGCGCCCTGGTTCGAGCCGCCGGGCGACGAGCCCGCCCCCCGACGCAGGGTGTCCCCGCCGTCGTCCGGGTCGAGCGGGCCGGGGATCGTGTTCCAGTCCGCGAAGGCGCCGTCGATGCGGACGGTCCCGGCCGGCGGCAGGGTGCCCACATAGTAGTTCGTCCACACCAGCGGCGGCACGACGCCCGCGATGACACTCCTCTGGCTCTGGCCCGACACCGAAACGCTGCCCGGGCCCATCACATAGGCCCGGACGGTGGCTGACCCCGACGGACCGCTCGCGCGCCCGTAGATGTCGATCGACTTCGGCGGCTCCGTGTAGTTGAACGCTTGCTGGCCGGGGCCGAGCATGATCTGGATCGACTGCCCGGCGCACCCGCCGCCGCTCGCGGTGCTCGACCGGCCCGCTACGATGACGCGCGTCAACTGGATGCACCCGGTTGCGGTGGAACTCTCCACGTAGACGTCGATACTGAATAGGGTCATGTTGACGTAGTACGCGCGAGCCACCAGCGAGAGGATCAGCGCCTCCCCGCCCGTCGGGATCGACCCGCCGCCCGGGTTCGCGATCGACTGGCCAAGGACGAGGGTTCCCTGCGTGTCCGAGAAGTCCGAGTCACCCACGTCGATGTGCCCGGCCGAGTCCTGCCCGATGGCCAGCAGGAACGGGTTCCGGTTCGAGATTCCCCCGATGTCCGAGAGCTGCACTTCGATCTCGACCGCGTGGCTGCCCGCCGCGGCGAACACCGCCCCCACCGCCTGGAACCGGCCGGGGTCGCTGCGGGCGGCGCAGCTGGCCGGGCCGCCGGTCGGGTACGACTTGACCGCGGCCGTCAGAACATTCCCGCCGCTGCCCACGACCTCGACCATGTAGTCGGCTCCCAGCCCGTACCCGCAGTAGCCGGTGTCCCAGCGCCCGTCCCGGTCGATGAGGATGCGGAACGAATCGGCGCCCGCCGTGGCCCCTGGTGGCCCTGAGAATGGGTTGCCGTTCGGCGTGACCTGGAGGTAGATGAACAACTCGCTCTGCGTCGTGACAGCCGTGTAGCCGACGAGGTTGATGTTCGGGTTTGCCGTCATGTCGCCCGCCGAGTCCTCGATGACCGGGTAGCCCGCCCAGTCCCCCATGGACCCGTCGATGACGATGATCGAGCCCGGGAAGAGTACGGCGTAGATGATCGGGCCAAAGATCAGCATGACAGCCATCGCGGCCGCCAGCCCCGCGCCCGCACGCTTCAGGAAGCCCCGCCGCCGCTCGCGCTGGGCCTCCGTGTACATCAGCCGGCGTCCGTTCACGAGGCCGCGGCCGTTCGTGAGCCCCGCGCCGTTGACGAGCCCCTTGCCGTTGGTTAGCCCCTTCGAGTCGAGGAAGCCCGCGCTGTCGGCCAGCGCGCTCTCCGTCTTTCGCCCGGTGACCGCGCCGCGCTTCTGGCGCTTTCCTCCCGTGATGATGCGGCCGCCCCCGTTGACCGTCCCGCGGCCGTTCGTGAGCCCCTTGCCGTTCGTGAGCCCTTTGCCGTTGGTCAGGCCCGACGCGTTGACGAGCCCCGACCGCGTCTTCTTGGGGTCCGCCGGCGTGACCCCCTTCCCGTGGTCCGCGCCGCCGGACTCGAGCCCGGGCTTCTCGCGATCCTTGCGCGGGTCGCGCCTCCCGACGACGAAGAGGCCGAGACGCTCGAACGGCGGGGAGGCGCGGCGCGTGCGCCCTTCGGGCTTTGCCTTGCGCCGTTTCGCCACAGTCTCACCTCCGTGTTCTGGTCGCCGCTACTCGAATTCTTGGAACTCTTCCTCGGCTGCGCCGTCCTCAGCCGCGCCGTCCTCAGCCTCGCCGTCCTCGGCCGCGCCGTCTGTGGCCTCCGGCTGCTCCTGGATCTTGCGCCGGCAGGACTCCGCGTTCTTCGCCGCCTTCTCGTGGTCCGGCTCGAGCTCAAGGACGCGCTGGAAACACCCGAGCGCCTCGTCGTACCGGCCGAGCATGTAGAGCGTGGCGCCCTTGTTGAAGTGGGCCTTCGCGTAGTCCGGGACGAGCCCCACGGCGTGCTCGAAGAGGGGGAGCGCGTCCTCGAATCCTCCCAGCGCCATCAGCGCCGACCCGTAGTTGTACCAGCCCTTCCCGTAGTTGGCGTCGAGCCGGACGACGCGCTCGAAGCTGCGTGCCGCCGCGTCCGGGCGCCCCTCCGCGAACTCGCACGCGCCGCGCCGGTACCACGCCTCCGGGGAGTTCGCGTCCAGTTCGCTCGCCCGCTCGAACGCCGCGCGGGCCTCCTGCACCTCGCCCCGCAGGAAGAGCAGGTCGCCGAGCACGTACCAGCTGTCCACGTGCGTCGGGTCGTGCCCCGTCGCATGCCTGAACGACTCCTCGGCGTCGTCGAGGTCGCCCGCGTCGTACTGCAGGCGGCCGAGCTCAAACCAGGCCGGGCCAAAGGCCGGGTCGAGTTCGACCGCGCGCCGGTAGCAGCCGCGCGCGTCCTCGTGTTTGTCCATGTATGCCAGCGCGTCGCCCTTCGCCTTCCAGCCCATCGCCCAGTCGCCCTTCTGGCCGATCGCGCGGTCGAACGCCTTCAGCGCGCCATCGTAGTCGTCCGACTGGAACAGGTAGAGGCCGCGGCGCAGGTGGTACTCGTGCTCGAGCCCCTGGTTGCGCAGCATCAGCAGGCACGCGCGCTTCACCTTCTCCGCGTCCGTGTACGCCGGGTTGAGTTCGAGCGCCCGGTCGAAACACATGACCGACTCCATCGGCTTGTCCATCTGGTAGAGCAGGTTGCCCTTGTTGTACCAGGCCTCGCTGTATTCCGGGTTGAGTTCGAGCGCCCGGTCGTACTCGGACACGGCCTCGCCGTAGCGGGCCAGGCTCGCAAGGACGGTCGCCAGGTTGTAGCGCCCCTTGGCCGTGTTGTTGAAGTAGATCGCGTACCGGTAGCACTCGAGCGCCTCTTCGGTCCGCCCGAGCTGGTAGAGCGCGTTCCCCTTGTTCTGCCACGCTCTTGTGTAGTCGCTCTTGATCTGGGTCGCCCGGTCGAAGGCCTGGAACGCGTTCTCGCCGTCGCCCAGAGCCATGTAGACCGTGCCGAGGTTGTTCCACCCGCGCTCGTTCTGCGGGTCCAGCTCCGTGGCCTTCGTGAACGAGGCGACCGCCTCCTCATGACGGCCGACCTTGAGCAGCAGGTTCCCGTGGTTTGACCACGCCCGCTCGTGCGTCGCGTCCGTGTCGAGGATCCGCTTGTAGCAGGTGAGCGCCTCGTCGGTCCGTCCGAGCTTTGATAGCACCGAGCCGCGGTTGTTCCAGGCCTTCAGGTAGCTCGGGTCGGCCTTCGTCGCCTTCTCGAAGCAGCGCAGCGCCCCCTGGAGGTCGCCCATCGCCGAGAGCGCCGCGCCCTTGTTGAACCAGGCCGTCGCGTAGGTCGGGTCGATCTTGAGCGTCCGGTCGATCGCGCTGATCGCCGCGTCCATCCGTCCGGCCGCCGCCAGCGTGTTGGCGAGGTTGTTCCACGCCTCCAGGTGGTGCTCGTCCAGCTCCACGGCCTTCTCGAATGCCTGCACCGCGTCGTCGCTCTCGCCGAGCTCGTAGAGGACCGTGCCAAGCGCGTTGAACGCGTCCGAGTAGGTCGGGTCGATGTAGCAGACCTCGTCGAAGCAGTCGATCGCGTCGCGCTTCTTCCCCATCCGGTCAAGCAGCACGCCGCGCTTGTACCACGCCGGCGCGTACTGGGGCTTCAGCTTGTTGACGTAGTTGTAGCACCTCAGCGCCTCCTGGTAGTTCTCCTCCTCCGAGAACAGGTTGCCCTGCACGTCCCACGCGACGGCCGACTCCGGGTCGAGCTTGAGCGCACGCTCGAGCGCCGCGTGCGCGTCTTTCATGCGCCCCATCCGCTGCAGGCACTCCGCCTTGAGCACGAGCGCCGGGACGAGGTCCTCCTCCATCTCGAGCGCCTTGTCCAGACTGTCGAGCGCCTTCTCGAGCTTGCCGACCCTCAGGTACACATTCCCGACATTGTAGCGCGCGAGGGCAAAGTCCGGCTTGAACTGCAGCGCCTGCTGGTAGCACTGCATCGCCTCCTTGAAGCGGTTCAGCCGCGCGAGAGCGTTGCCGCGGTTCGACCATGTGTACGGCCGGCGCCTGTCGAGCGCGAGCGCCCGGTTGAACGCGTCGAGTGCCTCCGCCGGCCGGTCGAGCAGGTCCAGGAACTGCCCCTTCATGTCCCACGCGTCCGGCAATTGGTTGTTGAGCGAGAGCGCGCGCTCGGAAGCCTCCAGCCCTTCTTGGGCGCGGCCCACGTGCAGCAGCGAGATCGCCTTGTTCGCCCACCCGTGCGTGTAGTCGGCCTTCAGCGTGATCGCCTGGTCGAACGCCACAATGGCGTCCTGGTGCCGGCCAAGCCGGGCGAGCATCAGCCCGCGGTTGTTCCACAGGAACTCGACCTTAGGGTCGCTCTTGATCCCCCGCGTGTAAAAATCGAGCGCCTCGTCGTACTTCTCCTGGTCGGCCGCGATGTTTCCCCGCATGTTCCAGACGTCGGGGTCGCGCGCGTTGATCTTCAGCGCTTCGTCGAAGCACTTCTGCGCCTCCTCGAGCTTCTTCAATTTGTAGAAGGCCGTGCCGCGCGCGACCCACGCCTTCACGAACTCGGGCCGCTTCTTGAACTTCTGGTTCTTTGTCTCGAGGACCTCGTCAAACGCCTTGATTGCCTCGTCGAGCCGGCCGAGCTGCCCGAGCGTCACGCCCTTGTTGAAGATCGCCTCGTCGTAGTGCTCCTTCAACTCGAGCGCGCGCGCGAACGCCTTCAGCGCCTCGTCGTACTGCTCGAGGTTGTAGTACACGTTGCCGAGGTTGTTCCACCCCTCCTCGAGGTCGCTGTTGAGCCGCAGCGCGTGCCTAAACGCGTAGACGGCCTGCGCGTTCTGCCCGAGCTTGGCCAGCGCGATTCCGCGGTTGAGCCAGCCGGCGTCCGAGCCACGGTTGATCGAGATCCCGGTCTGGAAGGACGAGAGCGCCTCCTTGTACTGCCCCATCCTCGCGTAGGTCGCGCCCTTCTGGATCCACGGGGCCTCGACGTCGCCAAAGCCCCCGCCCGCGGCCTCCGTGTATGCCGCAACGGGAGCGATCTTGTGCGCCGTCCGGATCGCACGGTCGTACGCGGCGAGCGCCGGCTGGTAGTTGCCCCGCTTGGCCTGCAGGTTCCCCTGCCGCACGAAGATCTCCATCTCCCCGTAGAGCAACGCGGTCGCGCGCTGGCGCATGAAGCCGAAGAGGATGTAGGGCAAGCCGATCAGGACCATCGTGACCTGCGGGCCGCCGTACCCGGGCACCTTCGACTCCAGGGAGGGAACGATGTTGCCCAGGAACACCGAGAGCGGGGCGAGCGTGAGGATCCCGACGCCCGCTAGCCAGATCGCAAAGTACCCGACCTTTTCGCGGGCGAGCGTGAGCGAGTAGCCGCCGATGATGGCGATGATGAGCGGGATCTCGAGGAAGATGATGGGGACCGAGTTGATCGGGTAGAGCCGGAGGTAGCCCAGCGCCGGGAGGACCGCAGTCCCGGCCGCGGCCAGGAAGAAGACCCAGACCTTCCCCCGGTTCTCGGGAGCAACCTCCCGCATGGATGCGAGCAGCAGGCTGAAGCCGAAGAGGCCGACGGCCGCGCCCGTCATCAGGAGGGTCATGTTGTAGAGTTCGAACCACCCGAGGACCAGGTTGCGGCCAAAGAGCTGGTAACGGGAGATGCCGTAGGTGATGATGACGAGGCTGAGCGTCCACACGGAGAAGGTGATCAGCATCTCGCGCAGCGCTTTGCGGCGCTCGCGTGCAGACGTCCGCTCGGCGCGGAACTCCTCGTCGGACTCCTTGGCAATCGCCTCGAAGTACTCCTCCTCCGCGATCTTGGAGACATTGATGGTCCGGCGCTGCGGGCCCTCGTCGGGCCGGGCGCCGGCGGGGCTGGCGCCCTGTGGGTCAAGACCGAACGCCAAGCTTGCGCCTCACCTCCCGTGGTTGCCGCGAGCGCGCGGCCTAGAGCGCGGGGCGGGCGGGGGCCGCGAGGCGCTTCTTCATCTCGTTGACTTCATCCACAACCGTGCGGCGCAGCGCCGCCCGTGTGCGGCTCGACGTGCGCACGTCCGTGGGGGCCTCGCGCAGCAGTTCGTCGAGCAGCAATTCGACGAGGAGCTCCCGACGGCGGGACTCGCTCCCGATGAGCCGCAGCAGGTCGTGGACCGCGTCCAAGTGCTCGCGCTCGACGATGGTGCGGCCCTTGTCCGTGAGCGTATAGGCCACGTGGCGGCGTGACCACGCATACTTCTGGACGATGTCGCCCGCGGCGAGCTCCTTGAGGACCGCGTAAACGGTGGGCTCGCTCACGTTGACCGACCGGGCGACTCGGGAAACCAAGTGCTGAGCCCGGAGGGGCCCGTAGTACAGGTGAGAAACGATCTCAACGGTGACTTCAGGGTTTTTCTGCAACGCATTTGCCGCCTAGTTGAGCCATACTGACCCAAACTAAGCGTCCAGCAGCGACTTGGGTATTTAAGCGTTGGTGGACGGTGGCCGGCACGCCTACAATCGTGCATCCGGCCGTCGTTTTTGTATCGCGCGCGCCCCTCTCCGCGCCGTGGCGCCCGCTAGGTCACGCCAAAAGAAGCGCCGGCCCGCCCCGGCGCGGGGCGCCGTGGACCTCTCCGACATCCCCGCGTCGCACCCGCGGCGCAACTCGCTCGCGGAGCGCCAGCGCCTGGCGTCCGGGTTCGCAACCGGGCTCGTGCACCCCACGGGGCTCACGGCCCACGGCCGCGGCGAGGCGTTCAACTACCTGCTGGGTGAACGCTCGCCGCCCGAGGCGCGCGCGGCGGCGCGCGCCGCCGCGCGCGCGCTGCTTGGAGCCCGGCACCCCGTCCTCTCGGTGAACGGCAAC
>CBEUCC010000051.1:0-16420 GCA_965541515.1 uncultured Thermoplasmata archaeon | reverse complement strand
GTCGGCGCAAGCTCGAGCGAGCCATTGCCGACAAAGAGGGTTCCTCCCACGGTGATGTTGCCTTGGACAACGGTCGTCTGCCCCTCGAGGGACGCGTTCTCCAAGGGGTCGATGACCCAGTCGCCCGTGGGCGGCGGCACGGTCGACCCGGTGGCGCTCCCGGCCAGGAGCGCAAGGGCTGTCGCCGCAAGCGCAACAAGGAGGAGCCGCTCGCCCACCCGCAACAAGGCCGCCTTGGAGGGGGTGGCCTTTGCGGAAGCCATTGCGGGAACCCCGGCCAAGCCAATACCGGGCCCCGCCACGTTTCACCCGCGGTTAAGGCTTTGTCGGTACGACGCTTTGAGGTGGTCAGAATGCGAGCCCGGCTCAAAACATCTCGTCCGACTCCCACTCGACGTCGACTTGGTCAAACGACTCCGGCGACATGACCATCCGGCTACCCCCCCCCTGCCGGAGGCGGCGGATCTGCACGACGCTCCACCCGCCGAACGCGGCAAGCGCAACGAGCGCGAGGAGCGCTGCCAACGAGAAGAGGCCCGCGTACTCGATGAGGAACGGTTTGGGCTCGGGCACCGGCGGCTCCGACGCGACGACCACGGTTGAGGTGGAAAGGCCCTGGTCGAGGTCGCCCTCCGGGTAATCCACCTCGAGCGCAAAGGTGTGCGCGCCCGACCGGTTCACCCCGTAATCGACAACGGCCGTGTAGGCGCTGTGGCCCTCGATCGTGACGGCGAACTCTTCGAAGATGACGACGCCGTTGTCTTTGATACGAACCGTGACATCCTGCGCGCGCGCCGTACCGAAGTTCGTGACGACCGCCGTCACGTTGACGCGGTCGCCGCGCACCGGTGCTCGGTCCGAGACCTGGAGGTCGTTGTATGTCACCGCCAGGTCGGAATTTAGGAGCCGGACTTCGATTGACCGCTGCGTCGTGTGGCCAAGGCCGTCCGTCGCGGTGAGGCGCAACTCAAAGGCGCCGTTGTCCAACGTGCGTGTGTCCCACAGGCCGAGGAAGTTGTCCCCACGCATCAGCGTACGGTTCGATGCAATCGCCGTGAAGTTCGCCTCCCCGTCTGCTCGCTGCTCGAGCGTGTACGTCGAGAAGTGGGCGTCCGAGAGGATCGCGTAGACGCCGACAAGGCCGTCCAGGACGCTGCCGTTTGTGGGCGTCTGGAACGCCACGAGTGGAGGGGTCGTGTCAACCGCAATGTCCACGCGCGTGGCAGGGGACTCCCACCCGACACCGTCACGGGATTTTACCAGGACGACCCAGTTCCCCTCGGGGAGCCCGGATACCTGCGCCTGCCAATTGACCGTCCCGTTGGTCGCGATCCAGTTGGCGCCGCCGTCGGCCGAGTAGAAGACAGAGCTGATGCCGGACACGCCGTCAAACGCCGTCCCCGTGATGAGCACGTCGCCACCACCCACGAGGTACGCGGCGGCGTCGGGCTCCACCGTGGGCGCCGTGTTGTCCTGCGTCGAGCTCACCGCCTGGCTCCAGCCACTCTCGTGCCCGAAGGCGTCCCGGGCCTTGACACGGTAGAACATCGGGATGCCCTCTCCCAGGCCCGCGAACGTGTATGAGGTGGTCGAGATCCAGCCACTTGTGACCGACCCGCCGGGGAATGTCGCGTTCGACGAGGACTCCACCAGGTATTCCACGCTCGCGACCCCGAGGTCTGCAGAAGGTGCCCACTCGACCTTGCGCTGGAGGCCCGCAGAGTACGGGTCAAGCGCCAGGACCACGGGGTCGGTCGGAGCAGAGGCGTCGGGCGTCGTGAAGATGTAGTTCGAGAGGCCGGAGGTGTAGAGGAATGCGTCGCGCGCGATCACCCGGAAGTAGTAGCGCGTCCCGTCTGAAAGACTGTCAAACGTCCACGCGGTGCCACCCACCCACGGGCTCTGGTTGACAAGGGTCCCGAAGGTTGCGTTTGTGGATACGTCGACCCGGTAGGTGATCGCGCCAACCCCGAGGTCAAATGCCTCCGACCATCGAACCGTAACGGCTGTCCCTTCCGTGAAGGCCGGCAGCCCGACTGCCGAGGGCGCCGACGGGCCGGAGGCGTCCATCGTCGTGCGTCCCGTGGAGGACCAGGTTGACTCGAAGAGGAAAGCGTCCTGCGATTTCACGCGCACGAAATAGGTGACGCCGTCGCCGAGTCCGTTGAACGTGTGCATCGTCTGGTCGATCCAGCCGGAGTCCATTACGCCGAGCGTGAATGTCGGGTCCGCCGACACATGCAGGCGGTACAGCTCGCCCCCGACGCCATCGTCGACCACGGCGGGCCACGAGGCCGAGAGTGCCTGCCCAGCGGTGAAAAGCGCCACGGGGTTCAGGGCCGGGACGGGGGGCGGTGAGTTATCCGGGACCGTCCACACGAACGACGAGTAGTCGCTCACGTGGATGAGCGCGTCGCGGGAACGCACCGCAAAGTAGATGGTCTGCCCCTCGGGGAGCCCGCCAATGGTGGCGCCTGTCCGGTTGCTCCATGGGCTCTGCGTGAAGGGGGCGCCGGTGTCCGTGGTGAGGAAGGCGGAAGCTTGGTACTCCACGCCCCCAATTCCGGCGTCGAAGGCGTCACGCCAGGTGAAGTTCGCCGAAAGCCCGCGGGAAAACGGCTGCATCGCGTCGGGCGTCGGGACGCCCGGGGGCAGCGTGTCTGTCAGCGCAAAGTCCGCGAGCGACCACTGGGACGTGAATCCAAATGCGTCGCGTGCCTGCACCTGGTAGTAGTAGATCGTCGCGTCGGCAAGGCCCGTGAAGAGGTAGGCCTGCTGCGTGGACCACGGCGAGGTCGCCAGGACCGTCGTGAACGTCGGGTCGCTGGACATGCGTGCCCGGTACACCACGCCGCCTACACCGGCGTCCACGGAGGCAAGCCACTCGAAGAGCGTGGAGCTGCCGTCGATGACCGCAGGGAGCGTGACCGCCACCGGGATGGTCGGGGGCGACGAGTCCTGGGTCGTGCGCTCCACGCCCGAGAAGGCGGAGGTGAACAGGAACGCGTCGCGCGCGCGGACATGGTAGTAGTAGGTCTGCCCGTCGAGGAGGCCGATGACCGTGTAGGGGCTGGTAGCCCCCCACGCGCTCGTCACCGTCTGAGCAGCGGCGAAGATCGGCGAGGTCGAGTATTGGATCTGGTAGGCGACTCCTCCCACGCCGCCATCGACGGACGTGCCCCAGGACACCACATTGACCGTGCCGGCGGTGAAACTGGGTTCGGGCACCAAGATCGGCGTAGCAGGAGGGGAAGCGTCCATCGTCGTGGACCGGATCGTCGAGAACGAGCTGGATTCGAAGAACCCGTCACGCGCGCGCACGCGGAAGTAGTACGTCGACCCGTCGGACAGGCCCGAGTAGGTCGCGCTCGTCGAGGCGACCCACCCGCTTGAGGAGAGGACAGGGGCGAAAGCGGGGTTCGAGCCGAGTTGCGCCTCGTAGGTGATTGCGCCGACGCCTGCGTCCGTGGAGGCACTCCAGGCGAAGGTGCGTGCGGTGCCGGCGGTGTACGTGGACATGGCAAAAGTCACGGGAACCGTCGGCGGGGAGGCGTCCTGCACCGAGTTGACCGACGACGAGTAGGCCGATTCCTGGCCGAAGGCATCGCGCGCCTTGACTCGGAAGTAGTACCGCACGCCGTCCGCGAGCCCAACGAACGTCGCCTGGGTCGAGGTCGTCCACCCCGAATCACCCAAGACCGTGGAGAACGTCGAACTGGCGGAGAACTGCGCGAAGTACTGGACGCCCCCGACTCCGGCGTCTACCGACCCCTGCCACGAAATGGCGTTGGATGTCCCCGAGGTGTGGGAGGGCTCCACCGTAGGCGATGGAACCGTGGGCGCGGACGCGTCCTGGGTGGAGGAGGCAATCTGCGACCACCCGGAGAGGAACCCAAACGCGTCGCGGGCACGCACCTGGTAGTAGTAGGTCACGCCGTCGCCAAGCCCCGTCACCGTAGTCGTGGCCGGCGAGATCCACAAGGACACGGTCACCGGCGGGCCAAACGTCGCGTTCGGGGAGTACCGGTACTGGTACTGCTCGCCGCCTACCCCCGCGTCTGTCACTGCCCCCCAGACCAGGGTCTGGGTCGTCCCGACCGTGTAGGTCGGAAGCACGGAGAGTACCGGGGCGGGCGGTGCGGCATTGTCCTGGGTCGAAGAGACACTCGAAGAGTAGGCCGTTTGGAAGGCGAACGCGTCGCGCGCCGCTACACGGTAGAAGTACGTCCCGCCGTCATCCAACTGCGTGAAGGTCTTGCTCGTGGTGCTCACCCAGCCGCTCTCTGCCTCGATGACCGTGAATAGCGGCGTTTTCGACGCCTGCACGTTGTAGGTGACGCCACCGACACCGGCGTCCGTGGACGCGCTCCAGGACACCGTGTTGGACGTCCCGGGCGTGAACGCCGGCTCCGAAACCATCGCGGGGGCCGATGGCGCGCTGTTGTCCTGGCGCGAGGAGACCGCCGATGAAAACGAAGTCGAGTACCCGTATGCGTCGCGCGCCCGCACCCGGTAGTAGTAGGTCGTCGCGTCCGAGAGCCCCGTTGCGGTGTAGCTCGTCTGGAAGAGGCTGAAGACCGTCGTGGCGCCGGAGAAACTAGGGTTCGTCGCACGCTGGACGTCATACCGGACCCCGCCGATCCCGGCGTCGGTCGAGGTCGACCACGAGACCTCGTTCCAGTTGCCCGGCGTGAAGGTCGGCTCCGCGACCATGCTGGGCGCGCTGGGCGGGGCGCTGTCCATGGTCGTCCAAACGAACTGCGAGAAGGAGGACTCCTGGCTGAGCGCGTCACGGGCCTTGACCTGGAAGTAGTAGGTCGCGCCGTTGGTGAGGCCGAAGACGACCCAGGAGCGGCCGGCGATCCACCCCGAGTTCCCAAGCACAGTGGAGAACGTCGGCGTCGCCGAGTACTGCGCGTAGTACCGGACGCCCCCGGACGTGGCATCGGTCACGGCGCCCCAACCCACAGCCATCGCGGTGCCTGGCCTGATCGTCGAGAGGGGGAGCATGGCAGGGACCGGCGGCGGGCTCGCGTCCTGTGTAGAGCTGCGCGTCGCGGAGTTGCCCGAGACCTGCCCAAGCGCGTCACTCGCGCGGACGCGGTAGTAGTAGGTCACGCCGTCGTCCAGCCGTGTGAACGTGTGACTCGTGGCCGCGACCCACCCGCTCGAGTCGTCGATCACAACAAAGGTGGACTGCCGGGAAGACTCGACCCAGTAGGTGACCCCGCCCGACCCCGAGTCCGTCACACCACTCCACGAGAGCCTGTTCGTGCTGCCCTGCGTGAACGTGGGCTCGCCAGCCAGGGTCGGAACTGGCGGGGGCGCGCTGTCCTGCCTCGAGCGCTCCGTCGAGGAGAAGGCCGAGGCGAAGGAGAAACTGTCGCGCGACTGGACGCGGTAGAAGTAGGTCACCCCATTCGAGAGGGCGGTGAACGTGAAGGTCGTCTGGGTGATCCACCCGCTTGACACGAGCCCCGTGGTGAAGGCGGAGTTCACGGCCCGTTGGAGCCGGTAGGTAACGCCCCCGATGCCTGCGTCGAGGGAGTTCGACCAGGTGAGCGTATTCGAAGTCCCCTGCGTAAAGGTGGGCTCCGATGTCAGGGACGGGACGCCGGGGGGGGCGTTGTCTTGGGTGGACGTGAGCACGCTTGTGTAGGCCGACTCGTGCGCGAGGGCGTCGCGCGCCTTCACCCGGTAGTAGTAGGTCGCGCCGTCGGAAAGGCCCGTGAAGAAGGAAAAGGCGGAAGATGACCAGCCGTAGGTCGCGTCAATCGTGGAGAAGGTGGAGGAGGACGACCGCTGGGTGAGGTACGTGATGCTGCCGGCACCGGCGTCAGATGAAGCGCTCCAGACAAGGACATTGAGAGTACCCGCGGTGTAGGTGGGCTCGGGCGACACGACCGGGACGGTCGGGGGGGAGTTGTCCTGTGTGGAGGCCCGCGTAGCCGAGTAGGCCCCCTGGTTGCCGACGGCGTCGCGCGCCTTTACACGGTAATAGTACCGCACACCGTCGTCGAGCTTCGTGAAGGTGAAACTCGTCGATCCGGTCCACGTGCTCGCGTCCTCCAACACTGAGAAGCTGGAACTCCGGGACTGCTCGACGAGGTACTGCACGCCTCCCGAGGTCGCGTCGACGGCGGTGGACCACGAGACGGCGTTGGTGGTCCCGGCCGTGTGGGTGGGCTCGACCGCCATCGACGGCGTGCTCGGCGGGGCGTTGTCCTGGGTCGAGCTCCGGATCGTGGACGGGGAGCTGTACTGACCCAAACCGTCGCGTGCATACACGCGGTAGTAGTAGGTCAGGCCATTCGAAAGCGGGGTCACATTGTAGGTGGTTGCGGTGAGCAACGGGGAGGAAACCACACCGAACGCGAAGGTGGAGGAGGTCGAATACTGGACTAGGTACTGGACGCCACCCACCCCGGCGTCGGTGGAGGCCCCCCAAGAGACGGTGTTCCAGGTCCCGGCCGTGAAGGGGGGCTCCGCCGCGAGCACGGGGACACCGGGCGGGCTGCTGTCCTGGGTCGACGAGACGGCCTGTGACCACGCCGAGACGTGGCCCATGGAATCGCGCGCCCGCACGTGGTAGTAGTACGTGGTCGCGTCCGAGAGACCGAAGAAAAACCGCGAGGTACCCGCCATCCAACCGGCGGTCGCAAAGATACCGGAGAAAACGGACGATGTGGAGACTTCAACAAAGTACTGCACGCCTCCGACGCCGGCGTCCGTCGAGGCGCCCCATGAGACCGTGTTCCACGTGCTGACCGTGAAGGACGGCTCCGCAGCCATGATGGGGACGGGTGGCGCAGAGTTGTCTTGGGTGGAGAACTCCAGGGTCGAGAAACCCCCTGTGTTGACCACGGAGTCGCGCGCGCGGACTCGGTAGTAGTAGAGGACGCCGTCCTGAAGGCCGGTGAAGGTGGAGTTCGTGTTCGAGATCCACGAGGAGGTTGCCTCGATGGTCGCGAAGTTGATGGCGCGGCTTGCCTGTACCTCGTACTCGATAGGCGGGTCGCTGTCGCTCCCCGCGGACCAGAAGAGCGTGTTCGAGGTCCCGTTGGTGTAGGTCGGCTCGGAGACGAGGTTCACATTTGCGGGGGGGAATGCGTCGGCCGATGCGGGCGGCGCGAAGGCGATCAGTCCAAGGAGCGCGAGCGCGACGATACCTGCATACGTGGAGAAGCGCCGAGCCACGCGTAGCACCTTCGGTTGTACCTTTTTGCTGGCCCGTCGATCAAGCAGTGGGCGTACGCTAGAGCCAGATGGCACGAAGTAGCCGGTTCGATCCGGGTTCCTTATAATATAGGTTATGATGCTTTTTCTCGAATGTTTTCCGAGTCTTGGCAGGCTGGCAAGGGGCGGCTTGGATGGGGGGCAAATCGGGGCGGCGGAAACCGGCAAGCCGCCCGCGGAAGGCGCCGCGTGAGCCCCCGGCGAGGGATGGCGTCCCCGCACGCCCGGTGGCCGGTGAGCGGGCGCTCCTCTTCACGCCGCGGGGCGGGCCGCGGGTGCTCCTCATCGGGGACCTGCACATCGGGATCGAGACGGACTTCGCGATTGGGGGCGTACAGATTCCAAGCGCGACGCCGACGATGGTGGAGCGGGTCAAGCGGCTTGGCCAAACCGCGCGCGCCCGAATGCTCGTGATTGCTGGGGACCTCAAGCACTCACTTGGGGTACCCACCCAGCAGGAGGAGGTCGAGGTTCCGTGGGCGATGGCGGAGATCGCCAAGGCGTTCGAGGAGGTCGTCGTGGTGCCGGGGAACCACGACGGGCTGATCGGCCAGCTCCTGCCCGGTGAGGCCGACAGCCGGGTCCGGCTCGCGCCGGTAGGCGGTCACCTTTGCCGGGGCGGGCTGCTCGTGGTCCACGGCCACGCATGGCCGGACGCGGCCCTCGCCGGCCGCGCGCGGGCCGTGGCCGCCGCCCACACACACGCTGCTGTGGCGCTGCAGGACCCGATGGGGAAGGTCCAGAAGGAGGTATGCTGGGCCCGGGTGCACGTGAACCCCGAGGCCTGGGGGGACCGTTTCGGCGCGGACAACCGGCCCGAGCTTGTGCTGATGCCGCCCTTCAACGACCTGTGCACGGGTGTCCCCCTCAACATCGCTGGCGGCTTGGGCCCGCTCCTGCGGGGCGGGTTGGTGGACCTAGGGGCGGCGCAGGTCTACCTCCTCGACGGGATCCACTTGGGGAGCATCCGGAGCCTGGAGTTGGCGCTCGACCCCGTGCAGCGAGGCCGGCTGACGCGCGGCGTGCACGAGGACCTGTGACGCGAGGGTTTTTGCGTCCGTGACCCGTGCCCGACGCGCGAAAAGGGGGCACCATGGCAAAACGTGCGCCGGGGCGAAAGCCGGTGAAGGTGAAGGGGATCGCCGGTGCCTCGCACGGCTACCAACAACGGGTCGCGCGGATCGAGCGTGGCCGTTTCCTCGAGGTGCCCACCATCCCGCCCGACGTGCGGGAGCGGCCAATATCAGAGTTGCTGCAGGCAATGGAGCACACCGGTTTCCAGGGGCGCAAGCTCGGTGAGGCCGCGCGCGCGTGGGGGAGTGCCATCAAGGCCCCGAAGTGCACGATCTTCTTGGGGATCACGGGCGCGATGGTGCCGGCCGGGATGCGTAGGATCCTCTCGCACCTGATCGAGCAGCGGTTCGTCGATGTGGTCGTCTCGACAGGCGCCCAGGTCTTCCACGACATCCACGAGGCCATGGGCGGCCACCACTTCCAAGGGACGCCCCACGCGGACGATGTGGAACTCTTCGAGCACCGGGTTGACCGGATGTACGACGTCTACGGGTCCGAGCGCGCGTACCGCGAGACCGACCGGCTTATCGCGTCGTTTGTCGACCGGCTGGACCTCAAGCGCACCTACTCATCGCGCGAGTTTATGGACCTCCTCGGGGGCTACCTGGAGGAGGAGGGAGCTTCGAAGGACTCGGTGATTGTCGCCGCCCACCGTGCCAAGGTCCCGCTCTTCTTGCCGGCGCTCTCAGATTCGTCGCTGGGAATCGCACTCTTGGTCGCCCGCCACCAGGGCCGGCGCATCAAGGTCGACCCGATCAAGGACACCGACGAGGTGACGCAGATCACGATCGCCTCCCCAAAGACCGGCGTCGTGTACTTGGGCGGCGGCGTTCCCAAGAACTGGATCAACCAGACCGAGGTCATCGCCGACTGCCTGGGTGTGCGCGTGCCGGGTCACTCGTACGCGGTCCAGTTCACAACGGACGCGCCGCACTGGGGTGGGCTCTCGGGCTGCACATTCGAGGAGGCGGTCTCCTGGGGGAAGATCGACCCGGGGGGGTCCAAGGTGCAGTGTTTCGTGGACGCCACCATCGCCTTGCCGATCGTCGCGCACGCGCTGGAGGAGCGTTTCCCTGACAACCGAAAGCGTCGCAAGTCCCCACGGTTCAATTGGCGGGGCAAGAGCCTGAAGCTGACCTACTGAGCGCGTCCCACCGCGAAGGTTTCTTTCGCCGGCGCGCGCCTCGGGCGGCCATGGAGCGCCGCATCGACCGGGGACGGGGACAAACCGCGCTCGCATGGCTTACACCGTGGCGGGTCGCGAAGCTGTGCGCGCTCGCCGTTGGGGCGTCGCTGCTTGCCGTGGGGCTCCTCGGGCTCACGGCAACGGGGCCCGCGGGGGCTGTTCCCACGGGCGACCTGGCGGCGGCCGCCGACGGATTCGTTCACGCGGTCGGCACCGTGGATCGGTCATGGGTCGACGGCGGCGACTTCGTAACGCACGTCCGGCTTGTGGGCGCGGGCGCGGTGGACATCCAAGTCGCCGGCGAGCACCCCGGCCAATTTGCGCCGGGCCACTTCCTCGAGCTGACGGGCACGAAATCGGGAGCAGTGATTGCGGCCCAGAGCGTTCGCCACGCGGTGGACCCGGTGGACCTGGCAGCGCCTTGGGTGGCGGCCGGGGCGGTGCTCCTGGTCGCATTGGGGGCGGTTCCCCTCGCGGTGGGCTTGGCCCGCCTCGACCCCCACGGTCCGGGAGGACCGCTCCTCCGGCGCCTGCTCTTGCCAATGCGCAGGGACAGGCCTGACCGGGAGCCCACGGGCCCGCCGGCCCGCCGCCACCGGCCCGCTGATAACGGTTCTGGCAGGGCCGAACCGAAAGGTTAAACGAACCCCGCCGGACACGCTTCCGGTATGGCGGCGCCGGAGACCCCCCCACAGCGCGTGCGTTCCCTTCTGAGCGCGCTCGAACCACGGATCGAGCGGGCGGTGCGGGTGGGGCTTCCTCCGGGCCTCTACATCGGCGCGCTCCTGCTCGCCTACCTGGTGATGCCCTTCGACCGCTTCGTGCAATGGGCCGGCCTCCTCAATGGGTACCTCGTGTTGCCGTTGGGCCGCGAGTTCACCATCCCGCTAATGCTTTCGATCGGGTACAGCGCGGTGGAGGCCGTCTCCCTAGTGGTCTTTGTGGACTTCGTGGCGGCCAGCTTCATCGCGTGGAACATGCACCTCGTCCGCTCGGTACCGTACTTTGGCGGATTCGTCCGGCGGGCCGAAAAGTCCGGGACCCGGTTCCGCGAGAAGCACCCGTCCTTGCGCGCCTTTGGGCTCGTTGGCCTATTCCTCTGGGCCGTGAAGCCCGGGCGCGGGTCGGGGGGCGCGACTTCGGCCGTGCTTGGCAAGCTGGTTTTCGTCGAGACCCGGTGGCTTCTGCCCACGATCGTCGCCGCGTCCTTGACCGGCTGCACACTCGTGGCGCTCGCCACCGAGACGATCGTGCAGTCCTCGGGCTTGAGCCTGGCCGCGGCGGGCGGCGCACTTCTGCTGGCCGTGGGGCTCTACTACCTCTTCCGGATCCGCCGCGAGCTCACCGGGAGGATATCGGGCGCCCTGCGCCACGACCGAGCGAACATGGGCGAAGAATAGATGAGGGGTGCGCCAGAATGGGAAGAATGGGGACTGGGATGTCGCGCAGGCGCGGGCCTTGGCAGCGGAAGCGGCGGACGGCCGGGGCCCTGGCCGTGCTGTTTGTGGCCCAGAGCCTCCTTCCGGTCCTTGCCCTGGTAGCGCTTGCCCCGCCCGCAGGTGCCTCCTCAATCACGACCGATGAGGCCGGCCGGTCGGCATTCGATATCGCCGTCACCGGAGTGCCGGAGGCGTTCAACGTCTCGGTGCCCGCCGGCGCAGTCGTCACGTCCTTCCGCCTGGGGATGGCCACGGCTGAAGGCCAACTCCCGCCCGACGTCCCGGCCACAGTCTCCCTGGACTTGGGGGGCAACGGCACGGACTGGGCATTTGGCGGCGGGGACCAGGGGTTCGTGGGTTGGCAGACGGCGTTCCAGGGAACCGCAGCCGTGGCCGCCTGCTCGGTGGGCAACGGACCTTGCGCGTTTTCATTCCTGCTGCCCAACGATGCACGCGTCGAGAGTTTCAGTTTTGACGTGACAGCCCGGGCGAACATGACCCTTTGGGAAACCCCGGAGTTCGTATCGGTTGTCTCGGGGGTCGCGGCCGTGCCCCTCAACCTCACCGGCAACTCCGCCGTCGTTTGGGTGGACCTGAACAGGGACGGCACGCCGAACCTTGTCGCGACGGGGAGCCAAGGGGCGTTGCGCGTGTTCGAGCGCGTCGGCACGAGCGGGCTGGTCTTCAACGAGACGGTAGGGGCAGTCAACCCGAACCTGCGCCAGGGCCGCACATTCATGCACCCCCAGGTGGCGGACCTGTCAGGCGACGGGGTCCCGGACATCGTCGTGGGGACCGGCTCCGGGGACGTGACGCTGATCGTCCGGAAGAACGGGTCGCAAGGCCCGCCGTTCGAATTCGCGGAAGACACCGGCTTCTTCGCTGGAGTGCAAGTGGCGGCCGACGCATCCCCGGCGCTCGGCGACCTCGACGGCGACGGCGACTTGGACCTCGTCGTGGGCGACGCCGCCGGCGACCTCTTCCACTACCGGAACGAGATCGGCGAGTCCACCGGCGTCGACTGGCAGGTGCTTAGCACCTTCCTCACGGACAACGTCTCGGTGAGCGGTGCGGCGGCCCCTGCCCTAGCGGATCTCGACGGGGACGGCGACCTCGACCTCACGGTCGGCGAGGTTGGCGGGACGATCATGCTCTTCGAGAACCGCGGGAACCGGACCGCGCCTGACTTTACAAGCGCCGTCGAACTCAAAGGCGCCTACGCGCAGGCGCGGGCGACCCCCGGACATGTGGACGTCGACGGCGACGGCACGCCGGACCTGCTCTACGGTTCAAGGAGTGGGCTGGTTTACCACTCGCGCGCGCTCGGCGGTATGCCCGCCGATGTGGCCGCCTCGCTCAACGGCGTCGAGAACCCCATCGAGGTCGCCGACGGCACCTTGGTGGGCACGGTCCGGATCGACCTGTCGCCGTCGCAGCGGACAGAATTTGCCGTCGCGTCACTTCCCCTGTCCTTGGACGCGTGGGGAAATTCACTCGAGGTGGGGCAACTCATGTTCAATTCGAGCCACTTCGGCGACGTCGTTGTCACCAACCTCTCGATCCACTATGCGGCCACGTTCGTCCTGCCTGACCTCGCGGCGAAATACCGCGCCTTCGCCGCCCAGGCGATCCCCCAGGGGAACCGCATCGTGGCGCCCGTCGTCGTGTCAGGCACACCCGTCCCCGGCGCGACGAACCCGCGCGTTGCCGTCACCTCGATCAATGTCGTGGTGGACGACGAACCACGATTCCTCGAGGCGCCGCCCCTCGGGCTCGACGAGGACACGGCCGACCCCTACCTGCTCGACCTGCGCACAATTGTGGCCGACGAAGACCCGACCCAAATCGATTTCGAGATCGCGTCCAACTCGAATGACACGTTTGCGCAGGTCTCGATCACGGACGGCGCGTACCTCGGCGTCGACGTGGCATCGGGCGACCTCAACGACAACTGGACAGGCATGGTGGACATCGTGGTGCGCGCCACGGACCGACTGGGCCAAGCCTCGCTCTCCCCGCCGATCCACGTGGCCGTGCGCCCCGTACGGGACGCCCCCGTGATCGAGAACATCCCGGTTCAGTACCTCGCGCCGAACGAGAGCCTGCGCTTGACAGTGCGGGCGATTGACGGGGACCCCGGTGACCACGTGCGCTTCAGCGTGCTCCCGCCGTCTCCCTCGACCGCCTCCATCGACGCTGAGACGGGGTTCCTGTATTGGAACCCGACAAGCGCGGAGCGTGCGCCGGGCAGGCAGCACTTCTTCATCTATGCGAGCGACGGGACGCTTGGCGATGTGCAAGCGTTTCAAGTCGTGATGATCCCGTCGTCCGAGCCGGTCTTCGGTCGCCCGCTGCCTGGGGTCGTCCTCCTTCCCGGGCGGCCGGAGTTCCTCAACCTGTTTGACTTCGCCACGGGGAACGTCGACGAGATCCTCTCGATCGCGCTCGACGATCCGGCCCACCCGTTCGTCAACCTCTCGGCCGACGGCCGGTGGCTCGCCTTCGACTACCCCGCCGACTACGCGCCCGGCGCCGACCGGGTCAAGATCCTGGTGGAGACCGGCCGGGAAAACGAGACCGCGGCCGTGGACCTCGAGATCCAGGCGCTGCCGGACCGCCTGTTCATCGCGCCGTTCTCGCCGACGCCGATCGGCCGCGATGTGACGCACCGCGTGGAGCTCCTGCGCTACACCTACCATGTGGAGGACTTCCGCAACCTCTCGTTCTCGGTCGACAACCCCCTGGCTTCGATCAGCGGGTACAACCTGACGTTGCTAGCGCCTTCGGCTTACCCCGGCCAGAGCCTTAGCGTGACCGTGACCGTCCGGGCAGGGGACGAAGAGTCCTCGACCCGCTGGCAAGTGAACCTGCAGCCATCGGGCGAACTCCCGCGGCTCGCACGGCTCCCGACGCTGTCAGGCGGCGTGCGGCTCGTCGACTTGTCGTGGGCGCTGGCCCCGCGGGGGATCGGACCGTCGGCCTGGCCACTCTCGACAGATTCGGAGCGGTTCGCGGTTGCAGGCGCCGACGTATTCACGAGCAGCTACCCCGACTGGCCGCTCGCAGTCGCGGCGCGGGACTTCTGGCCCATTGAGCGCGCCCGTATCCTGGATTCGGCCGGCAAGCCCGTGCTGGAGGTGGAAACCGCGTACGACGGGCGCGGCCGTTACCTGGACCGCGTGCAGTACTTCGCGGAGGACGCATGGGCGGTGGTCGACGCGACCTTCGCGACGCGGCCTGAGTTGGCGGGAGGCATCGTTCACAACATGTCAATCATCGGGACGGGGCCGTTTGCCTCCGGGACACAGGAAGCGGTGCCGCGGCTCGACGGGGGCGAGGGAGTGGGTTGGCGCATCACGTTTTCTCGGGACTCTCACCTGGAGCAGCTCTCCGTCGTGGGGCTCTCTGAAGGGGCGGGCACCGACGCGACCGTCTCATGGCCGATTTGGGCGGTGGTGACGCCGCGCGATGACCCGCCGGTGTACACGGGAGGGGCGGCCGACATTGTCGTCGACGCGGAACACACCGTGGTGGTGGATCTTAGCGCGCACTTCCAGGACGAAGAGGACGACGACCTCCTCTTCACCCTCACGCAAGCGGGGACCGGTGTCTTCCTGGACCGCTCGACGGGCCTTCTACGCGTCGACGGGGTGGAGGAGCTCAACCTCACGGGTGTGCGCGTTATTGCGGAGGAGGCCCGCAACCAGAGCCTGTTTGCGAAGAGCACGACCTTCAACATCCGGCTCAATGTGACCGCCGAGCCGCCACCCGCAGTGCCCCCTTCGACGATCGGCGACTTGTTCTCTGACCCCTTGACACTCGTCGCGTTCCTGCTCGTGGGCGTTGCGGCCTCAGCTGGGCTCACGGTGTACTTCTGGACGAGGCGGCGCGGCCAGGGGGAAGAGGAGTTTGGGGAAGGCGCGACGTGGGAGGCTGTCTCCCAGGCGCGCCCGCCGCCCACGGAGCCGCCTATCCCGGGCGACCCCGCGATGGTTGCGCTCGATGAGGAGTGGGGGCGCGTGATCGCCTCGCGCCACACCGAAGGTGTGACTCCTGCGGAGGATACGGAGGCTGACCTCGCGGAGGGCGTGCGGAGCCGCGCGCGCGCGGCTGCACATCCTCAGCCGACCACCACGCCGGAGGAGCCGAGGCGTGCGACGATGTCGTCGTCCGACACGGAGACGGAGCGCCGGGCGGGAGACACCGAGACCGAGGCGCCACGGTCGAAGCGGCGCTTGCGGCGGCGCTAGCGCGTCGACTTCGCCTGGGTGGCGTGCCAATGACCCCCGGCCGGGATGGCGGGCCGCGGCCATAGGCGTTGGCCGGAGCCGACGGCGGGGGGGGCAGGCCCCTGCCCATTTATCTCCGGTCGGCCTTGCTCCCGACCGGCGGTTGTCACGTGAACCCGCAACAGGCCTCGCTGCTGACGGTCGTTGTCGTCATCCCGGCCGTCATGTACGTGCTCTACCGGACGATCGTGCCGTATGAGCCGGTCATGCGCGACCTCAAGGTGGGCGGAGCCCTGATGTTCCCGCTCCTTGCCGGGGTCGGCGTGGGATTTGCCCACATTGTGTTTGACCCGCCGCTCCTCCTTACCTTCTGGGGGCTCCTGCTGTTCCTGTTCCTCTACCCGCTCATCGAGACCTTGGCCGTTCTTACGATCTTCAACCGCCAGGGAACACTGACCCAGCCAGCCGCCCCCGTGTACTTCGGCCTCGGCGGGGCGGGCTTAGCGATGGGGCTGGCCTCGGCCGAATCCTACCGGACGTTTGCGACCTTGGGGGACGAGCCGGTGGACATCTGGCTCATCCTCTTGATGCTCGTGATGTCCACGTCGTTTGTCCTCTTCCACTGCTCCAAGGGGGTCTTCCTGGGCACGTATGTCGCGGAGGGACGCCGAAGGCGCGGGGTGCTGATGGCAACACTGTTGGAGGGGCCCCTTGGTCTGCTGTACTTCGCGGCTCGTGTCGGCGACGACCAGGGGTTCGTCCTAGCGGGGATGCTGGTCTTTTCGCTCTTCGTTTACCTATGGGCGTGGCACCGGTACTTCCCGGAGCAGATGTCGGACGAATTGGCACGAGCGCTGAAGAAGGAGAGGCGGCGAGCCAAGCTTCGGCGTGCCCGCCGCGGGGGGACGTGAGGCGTTTCGGGTACGCGCCGGAAGGGGAAACGTCGCGGGACTCGGGAATTCGCGCGCACAGGGGAGGGCCGCGAAAGGTATTTGACGCCTGGGCTGCGGTCGCTCGGGTGTGGCCGCACCTCCAGGCAAGAGTCTCATCAAGTTGGCCGACGGACGGACGATTGCCGTTTCTGCAGAGGATGCGGCGCGCTTCGAGTACTTCGCGAAGGACGGCAAGGTGATGCGCCGGCCGCGGCCGCCCCAGGCCGCGGCGTCTCCTGTGCCCCCTGGTGCGCCTGCCCGCCCCGCAGCGCCCGCCGCGCCTGCCCGCCCCGCAGCGCCCGCCGCGCCTGCCCGCCCCGCAAC
>CBEUCC010000050.1:0-16451 GCA_965541515.1 uncultured Thermoplasmata archaeon | reverse complement strand
GGACAAAGGGTTCCAAGAGGTCCGCGTCCCGGAGGGCGAGGGCACGGCCGCCGAAGAGATCAAGTCGGCACGGGAGACGCTCACCGGCACGATCGAGCCGCGCCTCGAGGAGAAGGCGAAGGAGCTCGCGGCGCTTCGCGAGAGGCACGCACCGTTCATCCTGGCGGCCACCGAGCTTCTCGAGATGGAGGTCGAGCGGTGCGAGACCCCGCTTCGCGCGGCGCACTCGCCCAGCGCGTTCGTGCTCGAGGGGTTCGTGCCCACGGCGCGCGTGTCCGAGGTGCGCACCGCGATGGAGTCGGCCCTTGGCTCCGTCGTCCACTTCGAATCGGAGGACATCCCGCGGGTCGAGCCTGCGGCGGCCCACGGCAGCAGCGAAGGAGGCCACGGTGCGCAGACCCCCGCGAGCGTGTCCACGCCGGTCGCGTTATCGAACCCCAAGTCCGCGGGCTCAATGGAGTTCCTCGTCCGGCTGATGTCGATGCCCAAGTACAACGAGATCGACCCGACGATGCTCCTCTACGTCATCTTCCCGCTCTTCTTCGGGATGATGCTCGGTGACATCGGCTATGGCCTTGCAGTCATGGCGATGGGGATGATGGCCGCGGGCCGCCGCTTCGGCGGCCAGACCTGGCCCAAGGTCGGCCGGGGGATGATCCGGGGAGGCCTCGTCCTCATGTTCGTGGCGCTTGGCTACCACATGGCGGGCCTCTCGGGCGCGGCAAACCCGGCCCAGGACCTCGTGCTGGTCAGCCTCTCCATCCTTGGCGTCCTGGTCTTCCTGCTCGGGCTGGTCATGCGGGGGTCGGCAGGGCCGCGGAGCGAAGAGCTCTCCTCGGTCGGCAAGCTCCTGATGGGTGGCGGCTTCGTTGCCGTCCTCTTCGGGTTTGTCTTCGGGGAGTTCTTCGGGTTCGAGGTGTTCGGGACCACGGAGAGCCAGCTGAAGTTCTGGGCCCATGACATCTACGCCCCCGCACTCGTCGGCTTCTTCGGCTTCGACGGCTACTTCCCCATCTCGCGGCTCCACAGCGTGCCCTTCCTCCTCTCGTTCACCATCTGGATCGGTGTAGCGCACGTCTTCGCAGGGTTCCTCCTCGGTTTCCGAAACCAGTTTCGGGCCCACGGCTTCTCGCATGCGCTCTACGCCAAGGGATCGTGGATCACCGTCATGATCGGCGGCGTCCTCTGGATGCGTTCGCTCGTGAACGTGATGTTCGCTGGCGGGGAAATGGGGGGCGCGACGAACGACCCCATCTTCCAAGTCGGCATTGGCATCTTCGTCGTCGGCGTTGTTCTCCTCATCAAAGGGGAGGGGGCGCTCGGGGCGATCGAGCTCCCCACGCTGCTTGGCAACATCCTCTCGTACGCGCGCCTGCTCGCCGTGGGGCTGGCCGGCGTGGCCATCGCGCTCACCGCGAACTTGCCGTTCGTGTGGGCGTTCACCGACGGCGGAGCGGTCGCGTTCATCGCCGGCGTGGCGCTCGGCGTCCTGGGGCACCTCCTCGGTGTCTTCCTCGGCATCCTCGGTCCGGGCCTGCACGCCCTGCGGTTGCACTATGTCGAGTTCTTCACCAAGTTCTACGAGGGCGGCGGCCGGACGTTCGCGCCGCTTGGTAAGGAGGCCCAGTACGTCACGCAGTAACGATCGCTAAAGCAAATGGCATGAGCATCTTGGGAAACACAAGGAGGAAAGAAAAATGGTAGATATCGGAACAGGACTGATTGCAGTGGGAGCAGGGCTCGCGGTGGGCCTGGCTGGTGTTGGCGCCGGCGCCGGTGAATCGAACATCGGAGCGGCGGCTGTGGGCGCCACGGCGGAGAATGAGCAGATGTTCGGCAAGGGTCTGCTGATGACCGTGTTGCCCGAGACGATTGTCATCTTCGGGCTGATCATCTCGATCCTGCTGTACCTTAAGATCTAGGGGAACGGACAGGGGAACGGACACAAGGCCCAAGGAGGGTAGACGGTGGCGTTAGAGCAGGTGCTGGAAGAGATCCGACGCCGCGCCGACGAGGAGCGCAGCCGCCTCGACAAGGAGGCCGCTGAGTCGCGCGACAAGGCTGCGGCCGCCGTGCGCGACGAGGTGGACGAGTACCGCCGCAAGACAGCGGACCGCGCTTCGCGGGAGGCCCTGCGCATCCAAACGCAGGAGGCCGCCTTCACGGAGTTGGAACTCAAGCGCGAGGAACTGCAAATGCAGCGCGAACTGATGGACCGTGTCTTGCATGCGGCCGAGCAGAAGCTGGGCTCCCTGCCGCGCGAGCGCAACGAGGCCGTGCTCAAGGCCCTGCTCTTGCACTACGAGAAGGAAGGGACGAAGGTGCACGCCGCGCCCAAGGACGAGCTCTTCGTCAAGATGGCGACGGGGCTCAAGTTCGCGGGGCCCCTTGAGCGCGGCACGGGGCTTGTCATCACAAGTTCCGACGGCACCGTGGGCATCGACCTCACCTTCGAGACGCTGATGGCCGACCTCTCCGACCGGTGGATGAAGGAGATTCACACGCGGCTCTTCGGATAGGCTGGTTGAGGGAATCGGACGAGACAAGCTAAGGAGGAGTGACCGTGGGTCTGAAACTGGTGCGCCGGACGGGGACAGGCGGCGGAGGCACGAACTTCGCCTACACGTCCGCCCGGGTGCGCGCCAAGCGCGCGAAGCTGTTGCGGCGCGAGACCTACCCCAAGATGCTCAACATGTCGCTCGCGGAGATCGCGCGGCTGCTCCAGGAGTCCGAGTACAAACGGGAGATCGACGAGCTGGGCACGCGGTATGCCGGTATCGACCTGATCGAGATGGCGCTCAACGCCAACCTGGCCAACACGTACCGCACCATGATCAAGATCTCGCAGGCGGGCGCGCGCGCGGTCGTCGTTGCGTACCTGCGCCGCTACGATGTCGAGAACATCAAGACGGTGCTGCGCGCCAAGCTCTCCAAGGCGCCCACGACCGCGGTCGAGGAGTCGCTCATCCCCGCGGGCCAGCTGCCCGTCGAGGTCTTCCGCCGCATGGCGATGGGCGACCTCGAGGAGGCCGTGGCCGTGCTCGATGGGACGCCCTACCACGACGCCGTCTCGGAGATCGGCTCGAAGCCACTCCACCTCGTCGAGGACCGGCTCGACCGCATGTACTACCAGGACCTGCTCAAGGCGGCGCCCGGGTCGGACGTCCCAAGCGCGCTGTTCAACCGCCTCGTGCGGATGGAGGTGGACATCCAGAACCTCGACTCGCTGCTGCGCCTCAAGCGAGACGAGGCCGAGCCGGGGGCCATCCTCGAACACATGCTCCCGGGCGGCTACGAGGTCACGCGCTCCGAACTCTCGCGGCTGGTGACGCTCTCATGGTCCGAACTTCTGGGCGCGCTCGAGAAATTCTCCTACTGGGAGGCCATCCGCGAGCGCGTCACGTCGCTGCGGGAGGGGGACACCTTGCGCGATGTCGAGGCCGCGCTCTACAAGCGGCTGGCCGCCCAGGCCTTCGCGTTCTCGGGCGGCTACCCGCTCTCGGTGCTGCCGATCATGGGCTACATCTTCGCCAAACGGATCGAGACCGACAACATCCGCACGATCGCGCGCGGGAAGGTCGCGGGACTGCCCGAGGACGTCATCTCACGTCACCTGGTGCTATAGGGGGGGGAGAAAGGTGGCACGCATCGACCGGACCGCACGCGAGATGGAGGTCGGGGTCATCGGCCACCCGGACTTCACGCTGGGCTTTCGACTCGCGGGCATCAAGAGCATCTTCGAGGTCGAAGAGCCCAAGAACATGGAGCGGCGCGTCCGCGAGGTCGTGGACGAGGCGGCCGTCGGGATCCTCGTGGTCCACGGCGACGACTTTGCGGCGTTCCCCGAGGCGATGCGCAATGAGCTCTCCAACGCCGTGCGCCCCGTCGTGATCCCCATCGGGCCGCGCGAGGACACCGACCTGCGCCAGAAGATCAAGCAGGCTGTGGGGGTCGACCTATGGAAGTAGATTACACTCACTGTTAGAACACGAGCCGGGAGGACAAGGACATGGAGCAAGCGAAGGGAGTTGTGTACCGGATATCCGGACCTGTAGTGACCGCCAAGGGGATCCGCCCCAGGATGTACGACGTCGTCCAGGTCGGCGAGCAGCGCCTCATGGGCGAGGTGATCGGCCTCGAGGGCGACCGAGTCGTCATCCAGGTCTACGAGGACACGTCCGGGATCCGCCCGGGCGAGCCGATCGTGGCGACCGGCCAGTCGCTCGTGGTGGAGCTTGGCCCCGGGTTGCTCTCGTCGATCTACGACGGGATCCAGCGGCCGCTCGAGGTGTTGAGGGACAAGATGGGCGACTTCATCGCGCGCGGCGTGACGGCCCCCGGCCTGGACCACGAGAAGAAGTGGGAGTTCGCCGCCACGGCCAAGGCCGGCGACGCTGCCCAGGGCGGCACGATCCTTGGCACCGTGCAGGAGACCGCGAACATCGAGCACAAGATCCTCGTCCCCCCCGACGTCGAGGGAAAGCTCGCGTCTCTCGCGTCCGGCTCGTACACCGTCGACGACGTCATCGGAAAGCTCGAGGACGGCACGGAGCTGCGGCTGATGCAGAAGTGGCCCGTTCGAAAGCCGCGGCCGATCAAGAAGAAGGAGATGCCAGACGTCCCGCTACTCACCGGCCAGCGCATCCTGGACGGGCTCTTCCCCCTGGCCAAGGGCGGCACCGCGGCCATCCCCGGGCCGTTCGGGTCGGGCAAGACCGTCACGCAGCAGCAACTCGCCAAGTGGTCCGACGCGACGATCGTCGTGTACATCGGGTGCGGCGAGCGCGGCAACGAGATGACCGAGGTGCTCACGGAGTTCCCGCAGCTCAAGGACCCGCGGACGGGCGGAAAGCTGATGGACCGCACCGTGCTCATCGCGAACACGTCCAACATGCCGGTCGCCGCTCGCGAGGCCTCCGTGTACACGGGGATGACCATCGCCGAGTACTACCGCGACCAGGGGTTCGACGTCTCGCTGATGGCCGACTCCACCTCGCGGTGGGCCGAGGCCATGCGTGAGATCTCGTCGCGGCTCGAGGAAATGCCCGGCGAGGAGGGGTACCCCGCGTACCTCGCCGCCCGGCTCTCGGAGTTCTACGAGCGCGCGGGCCGCGTCGTCACGACGAACGACCAGTCCGGCTCGATCACCGTGATCGGCGCCGTTTCGCCGCCCGGCGGCGACTTCTCGGAGCCGGTCACGCAGAACACGTTGCGCATCGTGAAGGTGTTCTGGGCGCTCGACGCGAAGCTCGCGCAGCGCCGGCACTTCCCGGCGATCAACTGGCTGAACTCCTACTCGCTCTATAACACGACGCTGGACGCCTGGTTCAAGAAGAACGTGGCGTCCGACTGGCCCGAGATCCGCGCGCGGGCGATGGACATCCTCCAGCGCGAGGCGGAGCTGCAGGAGATCGTGCAACTCGTGGGCTCCGACGCGCTGCCGGAGGACCAGCAGCTCACGCTCGAGATCGCCCGGCTCATCCGCGAGACCTTCCTCCAGCAGAACGCCTACCACACGGTCGACACCTACTGCTCCATGAAGAAGCAGTACCGGATGCTCCAGTTCGTGATGGACTACGCGAACAAGGCGATCGAGGCGCTCCGACGCGGCGCTCCGCTGAACACACTCGCGACGCTGAATTCGAAGGCGGAGTTCACGAAAGTCAAGTTCGAGGAGAAGTTCGATGACGAGATGGTAAGGATCCAGAAGATGATGGACAGGGAGTTCGAGAAGATGGAGGTGACCGCATGACCCAGCGCGAGTACCGGACGATCACAGAGGTCTCCGGGCCGCTCGTCTTTCTGGAAAAGACGGAACCCGTGGGCTTCAACGAACTCGTGAACATCAGGCTGCGCGACGGCTCCATCAAGCGTGGCCAGGTGCTCGACACCTCGGCCGACAAGGTCGTCGTGCAGGTGTTCGAGGGCACGTCGGGGATCTCGATGGACGCGTCCGTCAAGTTCCTCGGCGAGTCGATCAAGCTCCCGGTGTCGTTCGAGATCCTCGGCCGCATCCTTTCGGGGGCCGGCGAGCCGCTGGACGGCGGGCCGAAGATCGTGCCTGAGAAGCGGCTCGACATCACGGGGTCCGCCATCAACCCGTTTGCGCGCGCGCCCCCCCACGAATTCATCCAGACCGGCATCGCGACGATCGACGGGATGAACACGCTCGTGCGCGGCCAGAAGCTGCCGATCTTCTCGGGCTCCGGGCTGCCGCACAACGACATCGCGCTGCAGATCGCGCGCCAGTCGAAGGTGCCGGGCTCCACCGAGGAGTTCGCAGTCGTCTTCGCGGCCATGGGGATCACGAACGAGGAGGCCCAGTACTTCATGCGCGACTTCGAGCGCACGGGGGCCCTGAAGCGGGCCGTCGTCTTCCTGAACCTGGCCGACGACCCGGCGGTCGAGCGGCTCATCACGCCGCGCCTGGCGCTCACGGCCGCCGAGTACCTCGCCTACGAGCACGAGATGCACGTGCTCGTCATCCTTACGGACATGACGAACTACTGCGAGGCGCTGCGCCAGATCGGCGCGGCGCGCGAGGAGGTGCCGGGCCGCCGGGGTTTCCCCGGCTACATGTACACGGACCTCGCGATGCTCTACGAGCGCGCGGGGGTCATCAAGGGGCGCAAGGGGACGGTCACGCAGTTCCCGATCCTGACGATGCCCGGCGACGACATCACGCACCCGATCCCGGACCTCACGGGCTACATCACCGAAGGACAGATCGTGATTTCGCGTGAGTTGCACCGGAAAGGCATCTACCCGCCGATCAACGTGCTCCCGTCGCTCTCGCGGCTGATGAACCTCGGGATCGGCAAGGGCAAGACGCGGGAGGACCACAAGTCCGTATCCGACCAGGTGTACGCGGCCTACGCCGAAGGGCGTGACCTGCGCGGGCTCGTCGCCATCGTGGGCAAGGACGCGCTCTCCGATCGTGACCGCGGGTTCCTGGACTTCGCGGACGTGTTCGAGGACCGGGTCGTGAGGCAGGGCCGGGACGAGGACCGCGACATCGAGGCGACGCTCGAGCTTTTCTGGGAGATCCTTGGCACGCTGCCGGCCGAACACCTGACGCGCCTCGACCGGAAGCTGATCGACAAGTTCCACCCGAAGGCGAAGAAGGAGAAAGCGCAGGAGGCGGCCGCGACGGCCCGCTGAGATCGCGCTTGGAAACGGTGCGTTCGAAAACACGGGGGGAGACACGGGTGGCAGGCCTCCAGGACATCAAGCCCACCCGCTCCGAGCTCCTTGACGTGAAGAAGAAGATCCGGCTCTCGCAGAGCGGCTACAAGCTGCTCAAGATGAAGCGCGACGGGCTCATCATTGAGTTTTTCAAGGTGCTCAACGAGGCCAAGGGGATCCGCGCGAGAATCGTGCAGGACTACAAGGTCGCCAACGAGTCGATCGCCATCGCGGGGGCCATCGACGGGACGCTCGCCGTGAAGTCGGCGGCGTTCTCGGTATCGGCGACCCCGCATGTGAAGATCGCGTCGAAGAACGTGATGGGCGTCGTCGTGCCCAAGGTCGAGGGCGGGCAGGTCCTGAAGAAGATCCTGGACCGGGGGTACGGCGTCGTCGGGACGCGCGCGACGATCGACGAGGCGGCCCGCGCCTACGAGGGGCTCGTGGAGGACGTGGTGCGGGCGGCCGAGATCGAGACGACGATCAAGAAACTACTGGACGAGATCGAGAAGACGAAGCGGCGCGTGAACGCGCTCGAGTTCAAGGTGATCCCGGAGCTCACGGAGGCGGCCGACTTCATCCGTCTGCGGCTCGAGGAGATGGAGCGCGAGAACACGTTCCGCCTGAAGCGGATCAAGGGGTAGGCCCCCTCCCCACCGGGCCCTGGCCCCCGCCCCAGACAATGCTAAGACGGGGGAGCCCCGTGGTCGGGCCGATGGCGCAGAAGACAGCACGGGGCAGCAGGGCCAGGGGCCCCGATGGCCTCGTCGTCGTGTTTGTCGAGTCGCCGTGAGGGGTCAAGGGGGTGGGGCCGACGGCGAGATCCCCATCCCGCGAGCCGCTACCGCCGATGCCCTACACGCTCGTCGACATCGAAGAGCCAAGGAAGCCCGCGGCCAAGCGCCTCCAGGAGGCCGACAGTCTCCAGTGGAAACTGTGGCTTATGAAGTACGCGTGGATCCTATCGCTCATCACCATGGTCCCGGGGATCGGCGTGATCGTTTGGACCGTGACCCACGACGTGCTCTTCTCGGTCGCGATTGTCGCGGCCGCCACGCTCATCCCCGGGTCGCTGTTTTGGTGGCGTACCAGATCGCTGCCGTGACCGCGCCCATCGCGGTGGCAGTCTCGAGCGAGTACCCCCGCCCGCTGACATCGAAGTCGTCCCCGCAGGCCCCGTGGGCCGCCTTCGGGAGCCCGTGGGGGCCAAGCCCGAAGACGAGCAGAATCGACTCGCCTGCGCCCACGCGGCTGGCGAGGTCAGAAAGCGCCACGGCGCGCCCCGCGCGAGGGCTAGGCGTGGTGGCCACCGGAGTCCCGAGCTGGGGCGGAAAACCACCCCCTGGGTAGGCGAAGAGCCCCACGCGCCCGGCCCCGGCCAGCTCGATGAAATACGCCGCGTCCTGCCCGATGGTGGTCCGCTCGCCCGCCCAGCGCGCCAGCTGCTCGGGGGTCCCCACGTCCTCCGGGAGGGGGAACCCGAACAGCGCGAGGTTCGCCTCGAAGGCCGCAGCGACCGCCCCCGCACGCGATATGGCCCGCCGGTGGGGCTCCCGCATCACGTGCTTGTCGTACCCGTTCCACAGGCCGAGCGTCACCCGGCCCCGGCGGCCTTTTGACCCAACGTAAGTCAAGGGCGATCTCCACCTGAAGCCCCCCCCCACACCAAGTGGGTTCCGGTCGTCAGTTTGGGTATCTGGCTCGTGCCGGTTTCGAAAGCGTCCCGGGCGAAAAACAATTATCGTTAAATATGCCTCCCTGTATTTGACGCCCGATTATTACCGGGCATCGTACGGGGGCTGGATATGGCAAAACTCCTTTGGAATGACGGATTGCGGCGGAACGCCAAGGGTGCTATTGGGATTGGCACGCTCATCGTGTTCATCGCGCTAGTGCTTGTGGCGGCAATTGCCGCTTCCGTGATCATCTCGACCTCGTTCAACCTCCGGGACCAGGCGATCGCCACCTCCGAGGCGGCGCGCCAGGAGGTTACTGGCCCCATCAAGATCCTCAACTTCTACGGGGATCGGGTCTCCACGGCCAACGCTGGATTCCAGTGGCTCGTGTTCCACTTGACCGTGTTCAACGGCGCGCAAGGGATCAACATGTCCACCATGCGCCTGAACTACATCGACGCCACGACCTCGTTCATCTACACGATGCGTGCGTGCGCGACGGCGGGCAACCCGGCCGTCCAGGGATCGGACCTCTACAACGCCACGGAAGTCCCGACGGCCCCGGGCAACGGCTGGGACCCCGCGTCGAACCTCTGCTTCCTGGACAGCGGAAACATCCTGGAGATCTGGATCCCGGTGACGACAGCCAACCCCTCGGGGTTGCTGCCTGGCACCACGACGCAGATCGCGTTCCTGCCGGGCTCCGGCCCTGCCGTGACCAAGACGTTCACGACTCCGTCGTCCTACGACAGCAATACGATAATCCCGCTCCTGTAGAGCGGCGTGGGGGCTGAGCGCGGCGGGGCGGACCCGCGAGCGGGGGGCCCTCCGGGAGTCCGGTAGCGATGGGGATATTCGGCAAGCGGAAGGGAAAGGCGGCCAAGGCGCCACCCCCAGGCGAAGGCATCCGCGACCTTGCCGAGGACGCGCCGCCTCCGGCGGAGATGAACGGCCAGCTCGGCCCCCCGTCGGACGAGGCGCTGGTGCCGCCGCCGCCGCCCGAACCCGAGATGTTCACCGACGCAGCCCCCGAGACGGGGGACCCCATGCAGGGCGAGGCCGCGTTCCCGCCGCCGGAGCCCGGGGCGATGGGCGAGGCGCCCCCGCTCGATCCCCTTGCACCGACCGGGCAGGTTCCCCCTCCGCCCCCGCCACCACCCTCGTTCCAGCCCGCGCCCCCGCCCGCCCCCGCACCCGTAGAGGCCGCGCCGGCTGCGCCGGCCGCGCCGTCGGGCGACCTGGCCATGGCGGCCCCGGCCCCCTCCGTGCAGGCGGCGGGGGGGCTCGAGCGGCTGGACAGCGTCGAACAGCGGATGTCCGACATGGCGCGGCGCGTCGACCTGCTCGACCGCTCGTCGGACGACATCCGGAACGACATTTCCCGGATCCGCGACTCGATCGCGCAGATCGAGGGGGACATGCGGGAGCTCACGAGCCTCTACGACCTCATCTCCACGCAGATCAACCCGTTCATCGACACCTCCGCCATGGAGGAGAAGGCAGCGATCTCTGTCGACCAGGGTACGATCCCCGACCTCGACGCGCTCTTCGAGCCCACGCCTGAGCTTGCCCCTGGCGGCGAATTCGAGGCGGTCGAGGAGGCTCCCGAGGAGACCGGTGCCCGGCCCGAGGGCGCCGAAGGCGAACCCGCAGAGGGAGAGGAGGGAGAAGCCGAGGTCCGCCCGGCTCGGCCCGCGCGCCTCGTGCGCATCGGCGCCGACGCCTCGTGCCACCTTGCGCTCATGGAGTGGATCCGCTACCTGCTCGAGCGGGTCAACCGCTCGGAGATCCCGTCGGTGCTCTCCTTCTACCAGCGGATCGGCTGGATCTCAGGCGAGATCAAGACGGACATGCTCGAGATCATCCGGGGCGTGGGCGACGTGACCAGCGAGCCGGCGGCTCCCGCGGGCGCAGGCGCGGCCCCCTCGAGCGGCGCCAAGGACGAGTCCGGGGACATTGTCATCGCTTACGGCAAGGAGCAGGCCCGGGGGCTCAAGGGGCCCGCCAAAGAGGCGCGGGGGCCCGCCGCCGGGCGCGGGGCCGCTCCGGCCCAGCCGTCCACGACATGGCGGCTATCCCCCGATGACCATGTGGCCTCGCTCATGTACATCGAGTGGATCCGTAGCGGCGGTGACCTCGACCGCGACAAGCTCGAGGAGATCCGGCGGGAGGTCTCGCGCCTGAGGAGCGGCCTTGAGGGCTTCTTCTCCCTCTGAGGCGCGCGCCCCGCGCCGCGGGCGCAATGGAGGATCGCAATGGGTTTCTCGGTCGCAGCGGCTGCCGCGATCCTGTTTGCGGGCGCCGTGGTGTCATTCGCCATCCTGGCCGGCTCCATGCAGCAGGCGGCCGACGCCACGCGTGAGGCCGAAGACGTCGCCCGCGAGCGGTCGATGGAACTCGCCGGGACGCAGGTGGCGATCGTGAACGGGACCGCCAACGGGTCAGTGGTCGAGCTGAACCTCACCAACAGCGGCTCGTCCGTCATCCACGTGGACACGATCGAAGTGCTCGTCAACGGCACGCTGCGAACCGCGAACATCACGCTGCGGGAGGTCGACGGGGTCCAGGCGACCGCCCTGTGGGCCCCGGGTCAAGTGCTCCACTTGGTCGTCGAGGCCCCCGAAGGCCCCACAGCGACGCTCAAGCTCGTCACCGATAGTGGCTTCTCCTTCTACGGGCAGGTGGTCTGACTTATGGCGGGACAGGCGGCCTCCGAGATGATCTTCTTCATCGGCTCGGTCATGATCAGCGCCGCGCTCGTGGGCGTCTTCTTCGTCAGCGTCTCGGACATGGCCGACTCCGTCACGCGCAGCGGCGCCGAGACCGCCGCGTCCCTCGAGTCTGGCGTTACCATCCTCAACGACCCGAGTTATGTGGTGTACAACGCAACCTCACAGGACTTCACGCTCTGGCTGAAGAACACCGGCACGCGGTCCCTTTCCATCAACGGGACCGTGGTCCTGCTCGACGCCTTCACGTTCACGAACGCGACCTATGTCGCACAGCTGCCTGCAGGCCTGACCTCGTGGGGGCCGGGGGTCACCGCCGTCTACACCCTGCAGGGGCTGAACCTGACTGCCTCGAGCGACCACTTCCTCAAGGTCGTAGCTAGCCACAGTGCGGCCGACACGTACGAGTTCTACTGGTGAGGTGAGACCCGTGGCCGACCAGTACAAGTTCGAGATCGAGCGGGACGGGCTCCACCGCAACTTGGGCGCCGGCTTCCCGAAGGGGAGCGTGGGGCTGCTCGAGGGCAAGTACGGCGCGGGCAAGTCGGCGATCCTGCAGCGCTTCACCTACGGTTTCCTCCAGAACGGCGTCACCGTCACCTACATCAGCACCGAGCTCACGACGAAGGGTTTCATCGAGCAGATGAAGTCGCTCGACTACTCGATCACGCCCTACCTGCTCAACCGCGACCTGCTGTACGTTCCCGTGTTCCCCCTCATCGGAGAGGCCATGCCCCGCGAGCATTTCCTCGACAAGCTCATGGACACGAGGGAGCTCTACGAGCGCGAGGTCACGATCGTCGACACATTCTCGTCGCTCGTGAAAGCCGACCTGCGCGGCCAGCGCGCGATCCAGTCGATGGCGTTCTTCAAGAAGCTCGCGGGGCTCAACCGCACGGTGCTGCTCTCGGTGGACCCCGTCGACATCGACGAGAAGACGCTCGCGCCCCTGCGGACGGACTCCGACATCTACCTCACCATATCGATGGGAACCATCGAGGGGTCGACGGTGCGAGCGCTCAACGTGAACCGCTTCGGCGGGTCGCTGGAGCCCGTCGGCGATTCCATCGGGTTCCGGATCGAGCCGAAGATCGGGTTCATCATCGACATCACGACGGTGGCATGAGGGGGGCGGTGGAACATGGCGGGCGACGCGCTAGCGGCCAAGAAGAAGCGGCCCTTCTCCAGCATGTCCGAGATCATGCGCCGCTCGGCCGACGGCAAGGGGTTCGAACGCGAAGACCTCGACCATGTGCGCCTGTACATCCAGGGGTACGAGGAGGCCTTCAACGAGACCCCCTCGATCTACCAGGCGCTCTCCTCCGGGATGTCCGATTTCGAGCGCATCAACATCATCTACCCGGTCGGCGACCCCGTCTTCATCCACGTGTTCCGCTCGCCCGGCGAGTCGGAGACTTCCGGGGCCCTTGGCTATGTCGTCATCGAACCCATCATGGACGACGCGACGGACGACAAGTACCGCCGCATCCTCGAGCTCATCCTGCGGGAGGCCCCCAAGGAGCCCGCGCACGAGTCGGTAGAGGAGTTCGAGAACACGATGCTGCACCTCTACGAGCGCGTGACTCACCGCCCGGACGAAAAGGAAGAGCGCTCGTCTGTCCTGCGGGGGATCGTTGGGGAACGCATCCACGTCACCATGGCCGAGGACCGGGTGATCAAGTACTACCTGACGCGCGACCTCGTCGAGCAGGGCGTCCTCGAGGGGCTCCTGCGCGACCCCTACATCGAGGACATCCACTCCGTAGGGCTCTCACCCCTCCACGTCGTCCACAAGATCTTCGGGATGATGCAGACCAACATCGAGTTTAAGGACCTCCGTCACCTCGACGATTACCTCCGCAACATGTCCGAGCGCATCGGCAAACCCGTGTCCGACGCACGCCCCATCATCGACGGCTCCATGCCGGACGGCTCGCGCATCAACATCATCTACAGCGAGGACGTCTCGAAGCGCGGCGCCTCGTTCACCATCCGGAAATTCACCGAGAAGCCGATCACCATCATCCAGATCTGCCAGTGGGGAACGGTCTCCCCAGAGATCGCTGCCTACATGTGGCTGTGCCTCGAGAACGGGATGAACTGCATCGTGTCCGGTGAGACCGCGTCGGGCAAGACGACGACCCTTAACTCGATGCTGACGCTCATCAACCACGAGAACAAGGTCTACACGGCCGAGGACACGCCTGAGGTGGTCGCGCCACAACCGGTGTGGCAGCGGCTCGTGTCGCGCGACGTCGGCCCGGCGGAATCGCGCGTCCAGCTGTTCGACCTGCTCAGGGCCGCGCTGCGGTCGCGGCCCAACTACATCATCGTGGGCGAGGTCCGCGGCGTCGAGGGGGCCGTCATGTTCCAGGCCATGCAGACGGGCCACAGCGTGCTCTCCACGTTCCACGCGCCATCCACGAAGCAGATGATCCAGCGGTTTACGGGCGAGCCGATCAACGTGCCCATCCGTTTCATGGACAACCTGAACATCGCGTTCTTCCAGGCGATCCTCTACGAGGGTGGCCGCCTCATCCGGCGCTGCACCTCCGTGGACGAGATCCTGCGGTACTCCAAGGACCTGGGCGGCGTGCTGACGCGCTCCGTGTTCCGGTGGGACCCCTACACCGACACCCACTTCTTCAGGGGAATGAACAACTCGTTCATCCTGGAGGAGAAGATCGCCCCGCGCCTCAAGCTGAGGGACAAGCGCATGATCTACGACGAGTTGCGGTTCCGCGCGCGCGTGGTCAAGGAGATGGTCGACCGCAACGTCGTCGACTACGACCGCGTGAACGCGGTCTTCTACGACTACTACATGGGGAAGGTGTCGGCAAAGCCCTCGGAGGAGCGTCAGGCGTGGTGGCAGCGCCGCCTCCAGACCGCCTGAGCCGGGGGGGGGACAAACACGTCCGTCACGAGCGCGGCCGACGCGGGAGACGTGCGCCTCACGAGGCGCCAGAAGTTCCAGAACGCCTACGCCGACTACCCGCTGCCCTTCCGGGAGTACCTGCTGCGCCAGTTCTTGCCGCTGCTCTCGGTCTCGCTCGCGCTGCTGCTCGCGCTGCCCGTGCTCTTCCCCGAGGTCTTCTTCGGCCTCACCCTGATCCTGCTCGTAGCGATGTTCGCATGGGTCGTCCTGGGGTCGTTCACGTACCCCGTCTTCGCCTACGAGCGGCGCGGCCAGGCGATCGACAAGGACATGCACCTCTTCGTCACGCGCATCGGAGCGATGTCGACCGAGGAGGTCTCGCGACAGTCGCTGCGCGACATCCTCGGTCAGATGAAGGACTACCGGGAGCTCTCGAAAGAGGTCGAAAAGATCCACAAGCTGACGGTCGAGTGGAATGTGGCGCTACCCCATGCGAGCCGGCTGGTGGCCGAGCGCACACCGTCGGACCTGCTGTCCGACTTCTTCTACCGGCTGGCCCACGCGGTCGAAGCCGGCGAGACGGCAGAGGAGTTCTTCGCCATCGAGCAGAAGGTGTCGCTCGAGCTCTACTCGAACAAGTACAACCAGGCGCTGCGCAACCTGCTCACCATGGTCGAGCTCTACGAGGCCCTGATCATCTCGACCGCGTTCATGCTGACGTTCATCTTCATGGCGCCGCTATTCACGTCGCTCGGCTCCGGCGGCCTCCTCCTGGCGGGGTTTGCGATCTTCATCGCGGTCGAGGTCTTCTTCTACCTCGCGGTCAAGCTCAACCTGCCCGAGGAGCAGCTCTGGTACGACGGCAAACTCAAGACGGCAACGCAGCGGCGCATCGACCGGGCGTTCTTCATCGGGATCGCCACATCGGCCGGGCTCTTCCTCATGTCCTCCTTCCTCTTCATGGACGTCTTCCCCACGATCGAGTTCTTCCTAGCGTTCTCGCTATCGGGGATGCTCTACCCCGGGCTCGAGCTCTACCGGGCGGAGATGGCGGTGCGAAACCGGGACGAGATGTACCCCGCGTTCATGCGCTCGCTCGGGTCCTCCTCGGAGGCTACCGGTCGCACGGGCATCGACGCGCTGCGCAAGCTCTCGCAGCACAAGTTCGGCCGGCTCACGGTCAACATCGAGGCGCTCTACAGGCGGACGGCCACCCGCATCGACCGCAGGACCGCATGGGAGTACTTCGGCGCCGAGACCGGCTCGGACCTGATCGCGAAGTTCTCGGAGATGTTCGAGGACGGCACGCGCACGGGCGGCAACCCCCGCAAGATCGCGAAGGTAATCTCGAACAATTTCTTGGCGATCGTGACGCTCCGCCGCCTGCGCTACCAAGAGGCGGGGCGCATCGTGGGGGCGATGTACGGGCTTGGCGCGGTGATGGTTGCGGTACTCTACATGTCCATGTTCCTCGTGCGCGGGTTCGCGCGGATGTTCGAGGGCGTGCCCGACGTTCCCGGATTCTCGTTCCTGGCGATCCTCCAGCAGGGTCCGATCGACCTCGTGGCGATGAACCTCCTCATCCTGGCGATCATCCTGGCCCACGGCGTACTCACGGGGCTCGTGGCCAAGTCCGCGGACGGTGGCCACAAGTATGGCATCGCCACGCACCTGGTCATCACGCTCTGGATCGCGGCGGCGGCCTCGCTCGCGACGCAGTACGTGATGCTCGCGGTCTTCCCGTGAAGCACGGGGGGCAGGGCGGCCGACATGTCGCCGCCGCAGGGAAGTAACGTTTATTGGCCCGCCCTGGCCTCGTGAGGGACACACCCACCGGCGGCCCTGTCGGGCTCCTGGGAAAAAGCGGGGAGTGCAAATCATGGACCAAGGAGCAACACAGGAGCAGGCGTCGGGGAAGGAAAAGGCGAACGGACAGGCATATGGGCAGTTCGTCCAGGGCACGTGGGTGGACTCGACCTCCCCCGA